>JACPSV010000282.1 GCA_016193115.1 Elusimicrobiota bacterium | reverse complement strand
AGTTGGCAGAGGCGGCATTTCCAAACGAATCCGCAGGATACGCAGGTCAGGAAGGTTGAGAAACCTCTGCGATTGAGGGCCAGGATCACCTGCTCTCGCCTAAACAACGCCTGGGTGATCGCTTGAATGAGTTCTTCGGAAAATGGAGTCGCCTTTTTAGCGCTGGTGCCGGCTCCAACGATGGACAACTGAGGAAATGAGCGGGAAGCGACCCTGGACTTCAGTTCCAGAACTTGGAATTCGCCTCTCTCGGCTCTATAGAAACTCTCCACGGAAGGGGTCGCGCTTCCTAACAGAACGACTCCGCCCACAATCTCTCCCAGTTTCAGAGCCGTTTCCCGCGCATGGTAGCGTGGTTTTTCCTGCTGCTTGTAGGAGTGGTCATGCTCCTCGTCCAATATGAAGAGACCTGGATTGGGGAGAGGAACGAACAGGGCAGAGCGCGCGCCCATGAGGATACGAACGCGTCCTTCCCGAATCGCGCTCAAGAGCTGTTCTTTTTCCTTAAGAGTGACTTGCGAATGCCAAAGACCGACTTGGTTTCCAAACCTTTTCCTCAATATCTCCAAAAAAGGCGGGCAGAGAGAGATTTCCGGAACCAAATACAATGCTTGTTTCCCTTTGCGAAGAGTTTCTGCAATGGCGTGAAGATAGACTTCCGTCTTTCCAGAAGAAGTCACCCCGTGCAACAAAAATGTTTTCTGTTCTCCATTTTGAATGGACTGCCCAACGGTCTGTATGGCGGCGACCTGTTCTTCGCTCAGCGTGTAAGGTAGAGTCCCGTCACTTTCGGATTTTACAAACTCGGTTGGTTTGGGGACTAAGAGTCTCCTCTTTCCTTTATATAGAGGTAAGGAGGCAAGAGCCAATGATTCTCCCCAACTGCAGGCGTACCTTTCGGAAACCCATCGAGTCAACTGCAGGAGATGAGAAGGGAGAACAGATTCCGGATTAAGTATGTTTTGTATTTCTTTCCACCCTTTGCCTTGCATACCTTCTGATTTGGGGTCTGAGGATAGCTGGACGATGACTCCTTTCAAAGAACGGTTTTGGATGGGAACAATCGCTGTCTGGCCGACACGCGCGATTTCCCAGAACCTTTCCGGCACTCGATAGGTCAACAAACGGAACATCGGTAAAGGGAGAGCGACTTCAACCCACATGAGATTTAACCTGTTGGATCAAATAGTACGGAGGATGTCCCGTAAAATTTTCATGTCGTGCCAGACATCTTTCTTTAGAAGTTCGTTGCGCAAGAGTGCGGCAGGATGGTACGTTGGAATGAGAGGAATGGTCTTGTCGGAATGCGGCATTTGAAAAGAGTGGACGCGTCCTCGCAAAGATTGGATCCCTTGGGTTGTGCGGAGAAGCGCTTTGGCTGCTGTGGCGCCCAGAGCGCAGATGACGGGAGGATCCAGAATTTCGATCTGACGGTTCAGAATGGGGCGGCAAGATTCCATTTCGGAAGGTTCGGGAGGACGGTCGTTACCGCGCATCTCAGGATTCTGCGCGTCTCTTAAAGGATGACATTTGACAATGTTGGCGATATAGACGGACTCCCGATCCAACCCGATCGCCTGCATGATCTTATCCAGAAGCGCGCCCGCTTTGCCCACAAAAGGAAGTCCCGTCCGATCTTCCTCGTATCCGGGCCCTTCCCCCACGAAGAGCGCTTTGGGTTGAATCGAACCC
The DNA here is from genome assembly GCA_016193115.1 of Elusimicrobiota bacterium. Taxonomy (GTDB): domain Bacteria; phylum Elusimicrobiota; class Elusimicrobia; order 2-02-FULL-39-32; family 2-02-FULL-39-32; genus JACPSV01. The sequence continues at coordinate 5,034 of JACPSV010000282.1, read as the reverse complement.
ATCCCAAAAACAATTTTCTGCCGCGTCGCGCCCAGAGGACACATTTGGCATTGCGCATAGGACGCATAAAGTTCTTCTAACCTCGCCTTTCGTTGATCGTTGCCATTCCGCGGCGAAGAGAATAATATTTCTTCCTCCCCAAAAATCTGGGCCGTTTCCAGATAAACCCGGAGAGAACGGGCTAAGGACGAGATTTCTTGTTGAGCTGATGAGCGATTGATTGGCAGATCTCCTGGGCGCATTGGCTTTTCTTCACTTTTCCTAAAGATCGTGAGGATCCGTCCGCAAATAGGATCGTGGCGTCAATGTGATCCGACTCTAAGGAAGAAACCGTGTTCAAAACCATCATGTCGCAGTTCTTGGTTTGCATCTTGGACCGGGCCTTCCGCAAACCGGAATGTCCCTCGTCTTCCAAAGCAAAACCGACACAAAACTGATTCTTCTTCTTTCGTGTCACCGTAGCCAAAACATCAGGGTTTGGAATCAGCCGAACGGAAATCGGGTCCCGGTTTCGGGAAATTTTTTTTCTGCCGCAAGATTCTGGGCGATAGTCCGAAACCGCCGCTGCGGCAACAAAAATGTCAGAGCGTGGAAACCTTTTCTGAGATTCTTCTAACATATCCCTTGCGGAGGTGACAATACAAGCGGGGAATTTTAGAAATTCAGGGACGCCTTGCCCCGCAACCAGAAAAACCTTAGCGCCGCAAGAGCGGAACGAGCGGGCAATCGCCAAACCCATTTTTCCGGAGGACGCATTGGAAATAAATCGTACCGGGTCCAGATACTCGCGGGTCGCTCCCGCGGTGATAAGAACTTTTTTTCCTTGAAGGACGGATCGAAATTTGGGGTTGAGTCGTGTCAACGGGAAAGAACTTTTTTTGCCGCTGCGATAATTGTTTCCGGACCGGCCAATCGTCCCCATCCTTTGGTTCCGGTTGAAAGTTCGCCATACTCAGGCCCAACAAAAGTGTATCCGTACCCTTTTAATCGCCGGACGTTTGCCTGAGTCGCAGGGTGAAGCCACATTCTATCGTGCATGGCGGGCGCGATCAAAATCGGCGCCCGGGTGGCGCAAACGGTGGCGCTGAGAATGTCGCCTGCAAAACCGCCGCTCAAACTCGCCAAACAGTTCGCGCTGGCCGGCGCGATGATGGCGAGGTTCGCCTTTTCCGCGCATTCCAAGTGAGCCACTTTCCATAGGGACTCGTCCCACAGGTTGGTCGCTACAGGGTTTCCGGAAAGGGAAGCAAAGGTTAAGGAGGTCACAAATCTCTGGGCGCCTTCGGTCATCAAACAAAAAACTTCCGCTCCCTCTTCTTTGAGTTGGCGCACAAGCTCGCAAGACTTGTAGAGAGCGATGCTGCCGGTCAAACCTAAAAGAACAACCTGCCCTTTCAAGCTGCCGGACCGGCGAATCGCCTTCCGTTTCATTTTTCCGAACTCTCTTTTTCAGACGGTTTCGTTCCCACCTGAGATAAGGCCTGCAAGATGTCTTGAGTAGAACTCTTCTGTTTTTTGAAGGTTCGCAGAGGCGGCAGATCCCGAATTGTTTTTGCGCTGACCGCGCCGCTGGTAATGTCCCGAACGGCAACGCCAATCAGCTCTTGCAGAGTGCGGGTTTCCCCTTCTTTACTTTTAAGTTCATAGACCCATCGCCGCGCCAACAAAATGAGATCATACTTATTGATGTTCGTTTCTTCTTTAGTCATGGTGACTTCGGTCTCCTTTTCTTACAATTCCATTTTGCAGTAGGGCGTCAATCGTAGCCCTGCTTCTGTCCGTCCTCAACTTTTCGCTGGCCAGAATGGTTTCCAACTGGTCCACCGCATTTTTCACTGTGTCATTCAGAATAAGGTAATCGTAGCGGTGAGCTTCCTTAATTTCATGAATGGCATTCTGCAAACGTCTGCGGATGGCGGACTCGTGATCCTGCGCCCGGTCACGCAAACGTTTTTCCAGAACCGCAAGCGACGGCGGCGCAATAAAAACCAATACGGATTTGGGATAGAGCCGTTTCACGGCTGTCCCGCCTTGCACGTCAATATCCAGCAAAACGTCGTGTCCGCGCTTCAAATCTTTCTCCACCGCATCGCGGGGAGTGCCATACCAGTTTCCATGCACGCAAGCATGTTCCAAAAGGCGGTGGGAACTTTTCATTTTCTTAAATTCCATTTCCGTAATGAAATGGTAATCTTCTCCGCCTTTCTCACCCTTCCGAGGGGCGCGCGTGGTCACGGATATGGAATAGCGTACCCGCGAAGTCCTCCGCATCAACTCTCGAACTAAAGTTGACTTCCCTCCGCCTGACGGAGCCGATAAAACGACTAATAATCCTTCAGTGTAGTGTGTCACACGTATCTTTACTTTTGAAAACGCACCTTTGGGGGCTTTCTTCATCACTCCTCATCCACGTATCCAGAGGATACGCCTGATTCGTCGTTCTTCGAAAGCCCCTCAAATCTGCATTTCCAAAAGTAAAGATACGTGTGACACACTACACTAGACACGTGAACAGCGTTAGGATGCGTAAACCGCGGTGTAAGGTGGGTACAAACACAAAGTACTAAAGAAGAACTCGAGGCTCCTCTTTAGTACCTTGCCGGCCCCATTCCATGATTTATGGATGAAGCCCTGCAACAAGATTTAACAATAAAGATGAATAGCGGAAAGATTATTTCCGAGCCATCTTTGCCCGGGCAACGTCACCCTGCTTATCCAAGAAGTAAAGATATCCCTTCTCTTTCTTTAACCCGACTTTCTTCACTTTCTCAGGCTTCCCGCCCTTTTTGCCGCCTCGCGCCATTTTTGCCCGAGACACATCGCCCTGCTTGTCAATATAGTAGAGGTATCCTTCTTCCCTCTTTACGCCTGTTTTCTCAACTTTCTGGGCCATCTCTTTTTACCTCCCTTTAGTATCAATGCCAATCGTTCACCGACGATTGGCCTATTATATGTCATACGTTCTCGAAGGTCAAGAGGAGAACGTGAAAATCTTTTCCGGATATACGAACACTTTCCCCTCGTAATTTTTCAAAAGCAGTCTCTTTTTACTGCGGGAAAGAATCGTCTCATAACGTAAAGGAATTTTCCCGCCCGCCGTATCCACAACATATTCCGGCAGAGAAAGTCCGGTCATTTTCCCTCGCAAATTCTCGATGACTCGCAGTCCCGCCGAAATCGTCGTGCGAAAATGTTCCGCTCCCTGAAAAGAGCCAAAAAGAGTTCGGAGAGAGTTTGCGTCTTGTCGTTGATCTCGCGCAAAAGCACCGTCTGTGAAGCCAAGGGGATTCCGGAATCTACCAGTCGGGCGCAGGCTCCGGAAAATTCCGGAGAGATCTCGCGCGCGTGATTGACGTGGAGCACCAAATAGAGAGGCTGAAACTCTTTTAACAGACGAATCAAAGATCCCGTTACTCTCTGCGGCAAAACAGATACGATCCGGCTTTCCACGCGCAGAGTCTTGACGGAAGGAACGGAACGTAGCCGCGAGAGCGTGTTCCTCAACGTTTCATCATTCAAAAGCAGCGGCTCTCCTCCGCCTACGATCACTTCCTGAATCTGCGGGCGCTGTTCCAGATAGCGGAGAATTTGCTCCCACTCCGACTCTGTCACTTGCGCCGTTTCGTGAGGATGGAAAGAGACATTTTTTTCCAAAGAATTTTTCTCTTCCTGCATTCTCCTTTGCGGGCAAAAACGGCAATAGACCGCGCAGTGCGAATGGAGAGAAAATATGGCGCGGTCCGAATAGAGGTGGATCAACCGTCCGTTGGCGACGCGGGAACCATCCGTATTGAAGTCGTACGGTTCCCGCACGGACGTTCTAAACTCTTCGTCCAGGGGAACGGCTTGCCTCCGGATCGGGCACAAGAAATCGGTCGGATCCATCAAAGACGCCCAGTAAGGGGTGACGGAAAAATAATATTTGCCTTGCGAGAAATGGATCGCTCTCTTCTCCTCGACGGTGAGGTGAACCCATCGTTCCAATTCCGTCGCGGTGGTGATACGGTTGCGGACATGCCACTGCCAGTCGTTCCACTGTTCCTGCGTAATCGGAGAAACGCCGGAACTGGATCGGAGGGGCTGAGATTGAGGTTGGCTGGAACCGGATTCAGGAGCGGAACGATCTCCTTTAGGAAGCGGGTTCATGGTTGGGCGGCGTCAGAGATTCCTGAGGAAACGTTAAAGGCATTTGTGGTTCCTCCCCTTTGGTGATTAACTTTTCTTTCAACCACTGATCAATCACTGATTTGGAAAACCGGTACTGTCGTCCAATCCGGCTGGCGGGAATTTGCTTCATGCGGATCAAGGCGTAGATCTTTGATTTCCCCATCCCAAGATAAGCGGACAACTCTTTGATGTCCATCACTTCCCTGGAAATGGGCGGTTGCGCCTCGCCTGCACCCTCTGGGCTCCTGCCCTTATCCTTTACCATATGTTGCCATCCAATATATATTAACTACCATCTTTTGTCAATAGCTATTGTGGGTGGAGATCAAGCGAGCCCGCAGGGGCGAGCGCCCCCTAGAAAAGGATTCCCATCCCGCTTCACTGCGGCAGAACTGTAATTTTAAGATTTGAAGAAGATTTTAGAGAATTGCAGCCATTCGGGAGGAACGACTTTAAGCTTTGCAGTCGCCTCTTGCAGAGAAACAGGCACGACCTCGTTCCCTTTCAGGGCAACCATATGACCAAACTTTTTTTCCGCGACCAGGTCCGCCGCTTTAACGCCCACGCGGCTTCCCAAAATTCTATCAAACAAAGTCGGAGATCCGCCGCGCTGAATATGTCCGATCACGGCCGAGCGGGTTTCAATTTTTGTTTCTCTCTCAATGATTTCGGACAACCTCTCGCCCACGCCTCTCTTTTTTAAGAGCATGTGTCCAAACTCGTCCAACTCCTCTTTGCCGGCAGACTCGCCGGGAATCGTGATCGCTTCCGAAGCGACCACCAAAGCCACTTTCTTTTGCGCCTGCGCTTTCTTTAAGTGCGCGCACATCTCCGTTACCGATACCGGCTCTTCAGGCAGGCAAACCC
>JACPSV010000281.1:1056-1986 GCA_016193115.1 Elusimicrobiota bacterium | reverse complement strand
AGCTACTTCCATAGAAGAGTTTCAAAATATCATTATTCCCGGCAGGCGCGGAGCCCCGATCTGGCAGATATTCCGCATCAAAGATGTGGCGGATGTGGAAGATGGCCTGGCGGATATTCGCAGAATATCGCGGGTCATGGGTAAACCTGCCGTAGGACTCGGCATCCGAAAACAAAGAGGCGCTAACGCCGTCAAAGTGGCGCGTCTGGTTAAGAAAAAGATCGAAGAGGTGCGCAAAGACCTGCCATCCGGCATGAACCTGGCGATTAACTTCGACGCGACCCAATTCATAGAAGATGCCACGCGGGAACTGAGTTTTAACCTCATTCTCTCCGCGTTGCTGACCTCTCTGGTCTGCTGGCTTTTCTTAGGTTCCTGGAGCTCGACGCTCAATATCCTGCTCGCGATCCCAACCTCCGTGATCGGATCTTTCTTTATTCTCTACACACTGGGGTTTACTCTGAACACGTTCACCCTTTTGGGTCTGACCTTGGCGATTGGGATTGTGGTGGACGACGCCATTCTGGTACTGGAAAACATAGTCCGTTACCACGACCAGGGATTTTCCAGGATCAAAGCTTCTCTGCTTGGAGCCAGAGAAATCACCTTCGCCGCTCTCGCGTCTTCCGTCGCGATTTTGGCCATATTCGTGCCGGTCATTTTCATGAAAGGAATTATGGGAAAGTTTTTTTTCCAGTTTGGAGTCACGATGTCCGTGGCTGTCCTGCTCTCGCTCGTGGAAGCTTTGACGTTTGCTCCCATGCGCTGCTCCCAATTTCTGGAGAGCGGTCGGGAAACATGGATCGGATCCCACATGAACCGATGGACGGAGAACCTTGCCCGTTTCTACCATGGAATTCTGGGATGGTGTCTAACGAACCGCTGGAAAGTGGTTTCCCTTTCCCTCGCGATATTCGTTGGTTCTCTATC
>JACPSV010000281.1:0-1038 GCA_016193115.1 Elusimicrobiota bacterium | reverse complement strand
GGAAAGTGGTTTCCCTCTCTCTCGCGATATTCGTTGGTTCTCTATCATTGACCAAAACCCTCAAGAAAGAGTTTGTTCCCTCTCAAGATCAAAGCAGGTTCATGTTACGATTACAGACCCCTCTGGGATCGTCTCTGGAAATTACGGATGCGGTCTTCAAAAAAGCGGAAGCGATGGTGATGCAGCGTCCCGAAGTCGCGCGCTACTTTGGCGCTATCGGCGGGTTCGGAGGCGGAGAAGTGAATACAGGGATTATGTTTGTCACTCTCAAACCTCCCAAAGACAGGCCTCGCGCAGAAAACAAAAAAAGGGCCATCAGCCAGTTGGAGGTTAGTTCCGCGCTCCGCAAAGAGATCTCAACAATTCCGGGTCTCAAACGCGCCGTCGCTCAAGATCTCTCCCTTGCGGGATTTGCATCCCACAGGGGATTCCCAATCGAGTTCACTCTGCGAGGCGCCGATTGGGACAAGTTGGGAGAGCTAAGCGAAACCTTTTTGAAAAAAATGGAATCTTCCGGACTCATGGCGGACGCGGATTCCGACTATCAGATCGGAATGCCGGAAGTGAAGGTCATTCCCGACAGAAAGAGAGCGGCTGAGAGAGGGGTCAGCATCGCCTCCATCGGCAACACGATTAACGCTTTGATCGGAGGAGCGCGGATCGGGAAATATTCGCGCGGAGGTAGAAGGTACGACATCCGTCTGCGTTTGGTTTCTAAAGATAGGAGGAGACCGGAAGACATTAAAAAGATGTGGGTGCGAAACAATCGCGGAGAGATGATTTGCCTTTCAGAAGTGGTTCAGATCGTTCAAAAGCCTACGTTGCTTTCGATTACGCGCAAAAACCGCGAGCGCGCTATCAATATATTCGCTAACGTGGCGCCGGGAAAATCTCAAGGAGAAGCCCTGCAAGCCGTGGAGAAGATCGCTAAAGAGACTTTACCGGAAGGGTACCACGCCGTCTTGTCCGGCAGCTCTCAAACGTTTAAGGAATCGTTTCAAAGTCTTCTCTTCGCTCTCTTATTCGGTATCCTGGTGG
>JACPSV010000280.1 GCA_016193115.1 Elusimicrobiota bacterium | reverse complement strand
GGCGGCGCGCGCAAGAACGATATCCGGACTTCTAACGAATAGAAAACTAACGAATGTGAGGAAGAATAGAGCGCGGAATTGTATCGTCAAGAGGGCGCGTCGGATTTCCAATGGGAGAACGTGAGAATGACAGCTCCCGCACAAATGGAAGAGTCCGCCAAATTGAATGTGGGCCAATGGTAGGGACCGGCAAAAATGTCCATAAAATCAATGACGCTGCCGTAAAGGATTCTGTCAAACAAGTTGCCCATCGCGCCGCCCAGAACAAGAGCAAGACCTGCTTTCAATTTCCATTCTTTGCCGGAGTTCTCCCATTCATGCAACAAGAAAAATAAGAAAACCAACAAGATGGCGGAGACAACCACAAAAAGAGAGTTCAGGTTCTGGCCCATTCCAAACGCCATTCCCGTATTCTGCACGTAATGAATTCCCAAAAAAGGCAATACCGGAACGGATTCTCCCAACGTGAGACTCTTCCGAACCATGACCTTGCTCCATCGGTCCAGCAGAAAAACAGAAAGAATGAGAACCGGGGACAGAAACCGGGAGAAAACGATCATCATTTATGACGATTATGGCTGGAGGGCATGGAGACAACGGGGGCAGAGTTGGGGTTGTTCTGCTTCTACGCTCAGCCCATCCACATACCGCCAGCAGCGAAGACACTTGGAACCGGAAGCTTTCTGCACGGCAATGGAGAGTTCCCCATCGCCGTTGTTCCTTTCCACCTGAGAAACAATGAAGACCATGGGAAGATCCGTTTCCATATTTTGCAAAATTTCTTTTTCTTCCTTGCTGCCGCCGGAAAAAATAACCTTTGATTCCAAAGAGCCGCCAATCAAACCGTTTTTTCTGGCTAATTCCAAAGCGCTGTTCACTTTTTCGCGCAAACGCAAAATCCGGATCCACTTTTCCTGCAGGGAATCCTCTTTCCAGAGCGGGTCGGGCGCCGGAAAATTCTTCAGAAAGACAGTCTCCTCGCTCCAATAGCCTTCATGGAGACCCAGCTGCCAAACTTCCTCGCTCGTAAAGGAGAGAATCGGGGCAAGAACCGGCAAGAGCGAAGATAAAATGTGATACAAGGCCGTCTGAGCGCTGCGCCTTTCCGGAGAATTTTTGCCAAACGTGTAAAGACGATCTTTCAAGACGTCAAAGTAAAACGAAGAGCAGTCAATCGCGCAAAATTCTAGAAGCGAAACCGCCACGCGGTGAAACTCAAACTGATCATAAGCCCTTTGACAGTTTTGGATGGTCTGGCTCAGCCGTCCCAAAACCCAACGATCCACTTCCAACATTTGAGCGTAGGGCACAGAATCATTCGCAAACCTAAAGTCGGAGATATTTCCAATCAGATATCGAAGACTATTCCTAAATTTGCGGTAACTCTCCGCCACCCCTTTCAAAATGTCGTCCGATAAACGGATATCTTCCCTATAATCGGAAGCGGCTACCCAAAGGCGCAAAATGTCCGCCCCGTAAATTTTAAGAACCTGTTCCGGAGCGATCACGTTCCCTAAAGATTTAGACATCTTCTTTCCTTGCCCGTCCACAATGAATCCGTGGGTCAGAACCGATTGGTACGGAGATTTCTCATGCAAAGCCACAGAAGGTATCAAAGAGGTTTGGAACCATCCGCGGTGCTGGTCGGACCCCTCCAAATAGAGATCCGCCGGCCAGGAGAGATCTTCTTTCCACTCAACCCCAAGACAGGTTTTCGTCTCCCCTTTCAAAATCGCCTCATGGGAAACTCCGCTGTCAAACCAAACGTCCAGGATATCGTTCTCCCGCGCAAACCTTTTTCCCCCGCACTTCCCGCACTGGAAGGGAGTCTGCAAAAAGTGGGAGGCGTCGTTCTTAAACCAACTGTCTGAACCTTCCAGACCCACAATCTCTTCCACCATCCCGATCGCTTGATCGTCCAGGAGAGGGGTACGGCAGGTTTCACAATAAAAAATAGGGATGGGTGTGCCCCAGAGTCTCTGACGGGACAAACACCAGTCCGGCCTCTGTTGCACCATGCCGCGAATCCTGTTTTTTCCATAGGAAGGAATCCAGGTCACGGATTCAATATTGGAAAGTAATTTTTTCCTTAACTCATTCTTTTCTACGGACAAAAACCACTGACTTGTCGCGCGGAACAAGACAGGATCTTTACAACGCCAGCAGTGCGGATAGGAGTGACGCACCTTTCCTTCCCAGACAAGAATTTCCTTCTCTCGAAGGATCTCCAACACTTTGGCGTTCCCGGATTTCAATACAAACAAACCTTCCAACCGCGGTTCTTGAACATCGTTATTGAATTTTCCCGCATCGTTGACCGGCGAAACGATGGGCAGCCGATAGCGCACGTGGCCGACCGCATAGTCCATGTCCCCATGGCCGGGAGCGGTGTGAATGATTCCGGTTCCTTCTTCTTTAGAAACCTCTTCGCTCAAAATGCAGGGGCTGGAATCTGTTGGGCCTGTCTTGGGAAAGATTCTTTCGCAACGCCAGCCTTCCATCTCCTTCCCAACCAAAGTTTGGTTCACCTGATACTGCTCTTTCTTCAGTCCCAGTCTGCCTTCCAGAAGAGAAGAAACCAAGGGTTCCGCCACGACCCAGACTTCCTCTTTTTCCTTGATCTGGACGAAGGCATAACTCAATTTAGGATGAACCATCAATCCCACGTTGGCCGGCAACGTCCAAGGAGTCGTCGTCCAGATGACGATGTAAGCATTTTTTGGCGGAACGGAGCCGGAAGACTGGGAAGGAGAAAGTTTTAACTTGACGAATATGGAAGGCGATTCTTTTTCCTCATACTCCACTTCCGCTTCCGCAAGAGCCGTTTCACAGCGCGCGCACCAAAGTACCGGTTTCAAACTCCTATAAACGTAACCTTCTAAAAGAAGCTTGCGAAAAGTGGCGAGGATAGTTGCCTCATAGGCCGGCGTCAGGGTGAGATATGGGTTTTCCCAATCGCCCAGGATTCCCAACCGTTTGAACTCTTCCCTTTGCACAGAGACAAAACTTTGGGCATAGTCGGCCGCGGATTTTCTGAACTCCATCTGGTCCACGCTATGTTTATCGGCTTTGAGTTCTTTCATCAGCTGATGTT
>JACPSV010000279.1 GCA_016193115.1 Elusimicrobiota bacterium | reverse complement strand
GAATACTTTTTACCGGACTGGTTTCTTCTCCAGTCACATCCAAAGGAGTTTTGGTCTGCGCGGTAGAGCCGGAAAAAGAGAGCAAAATTTTTCGCATCCCCACCTACATGGTACAAGGGCGTTTTCTTACCGGAGACAAACAAGAGATCATTCTGGGCGACAAACTGGCGGAAGAGCTGGAAATCCGTTTGGGGGAAAAAGTGGTGATCCTTTCTCAAGCGCGGGATGGAAGCATGGCAGCGGAAGCGTTTCGACTGGCGGGCATTTACCATACAGGCAGCACTTCTTTCGACGGCCAGATCCTCTATATCCCATTAAAACCTTGCCAGAAGATGTTGGGGATGGAGGGAAAAGTGAACGATTTTGTAGCCCGCGCCCAATCTCTCGATCAAATTGATTCCGTGGCTGAACGTTTGTCCAGGACTTTGCAGAACCATCCTGAAGTCAAAGTGTATACCTGGAAAAACGTGGACAAAGAGTTAGTGGGAATCCGGAAATTTCAGAACGGCATTCTTTTTGTCGTGCTCCTAATCATATTTGCGATTGTGGCGTTAGGGATTTTGAATACCCTTCTCATGTCCCTGTTCGAGAGGGTGCGGGAATTTGGCGTGATCATGGCGATTGGAGCCAAACCGTCAGAAATTCTACGGCTGGTTCTTCTGGAATCTACAATTCTGGGATTGATGGGACTGGCGTTTGGGTTGTCTCTGGGATCCACTTTGATTCTTTTCTTTGGCCATTACGGTCTGCCGCTTCCTATCGGAGAGGCGATCGCCTATTTCATGCCGTTTGATTCCGTCATTTACTTGCGTTTTTCCTGGGGCAGACACTGGGTTGCCGTCGCAGGTGTTTTTTTGGCCAGCTTTCTTTCCGGACTGATTCCGGCTTTGAGGGCGTCACGGTTAAAAGTGGCGCAGGCGTTACGCCATGTCTAAAGAACCCTTAATCTCTTTACAGTCGGTCACCAAGATCTATTTTGGGTCGCAGCAGATGTTCGATGGCAGCGAGATATTTCGCCGTCTGAAAGAGCTGCAAAAGAGGATTGTGGCTCAGGAGGATCAAAGTTTGCAAGTGGTGGCGATTCACGATCTAACTTTGTCGTTTCACGAGGGAGAGTTTAGCGCGATTGCGGGCCCTTCCGGTTCGGGAAAATCCACGCTGCTCCATCTCATTGGCACTCTGGACTTTCCTTCCCAAGGGAACATTTTTTTTAAAGGACAGGATTTTTCTCAGCTATCGGAGAACGATCTGGCGGATTTCAGGCTTCGCAATCTTGGTTTCATATTCCAGGCGTTCAACCTCATTCCCGTGCTCACGGCTCTGGAAAATGTGGAGTACGTTTTGACTTTACAGAAATTGCCACGCGAAGAAAGGATTTTCCGCTCGCGGGAAGCTCTGGATTTGGTGGGTTTGAAGGCGGAATCGGACCGGTTCCCGTCCCAACTTTCCGGAGGACAGCAGCAGAGGGTGGCGATCGCCCGCGCGATTGTGCATCATCCTACGATTGTCCTGGCGGACGAACCCACCGCAAACTTAGACTCCAAGACTTCCGAAAGTCTGATGGACCTCATGCAGTCCTTAAACGAAAAGCAGGGTATGACGTTTCTCTTCTCCAGCCACGACCCGCTTGTCCTTTCCCGCGCGCGCCGCGTCATCCAAATCCGCGATGGCCACCTCGTCTAAATTTAGAATACTCACTTTCCTTTTCTGGTTTTGTTCAGGGCTGCATGCAAAACCAACTCTAGAATTCTCAGGATACACAAAAAATATCACTTTCCAATCCCGCGCTCCTCTCACAAAACAGTCTTATTGGCAGAACCTGGACAGGGTACGGTTGACTTTGGACGGCGCTTACACCGTTTTTCGCGGTCACCTGGACTATGACCACGAAGTGTATACAGGCACCTATCTTCAAACTCAGGAATTTAAGACCTTTGGGGTGGGGGAACCTCCCTCTTTTTGGAAGCTGGATCGGGAGATCGGTCAAAGCGGAGATTATTTCTGGAGGCACCGGATCTATCGGGGTTGGGGCGGTTTGGAGTTTCAGAATGGGGTATTTCGGTTTGGATACCAAAGAATCGCGTGGGGCAGCGGCAAACTCTGGAACCCAACGGACGTCCTGAATCCTTACATTCCATTTTCCTTAGAGGGTGAGGAAAGGAAAGGGGTGTCCTCCGCTTATTGGAGAAATTCTTTGGGATCCTTATCTCAGATGGAGACCGTTTTTGCCCTGTCAGATATTTGGAAAGAGCAAGCGTTACTTGCCCGGATCAAATCCCACGCGGGTCGGGTAGATTATGGGTTGATGGGCGGAAAAATTTCTGGTCAAGAAAAAAGCTGGATTGTGGGTGGTGAAATGGTGATGGACGTCGGGGACGGCGCGCTCCATTCCGAGATTTCCCTCACAGACCCCATTTCCGCCAGCTTGTTCCACAAGTTTTTGGTAGGGTACGAAGAGAAATTCCCGCAGTCGTCTTCTTGGCTGATCTTACGGGATCTCTGGATAATTTTGGAATATTACCACAATGGCGCCGGCGCGAGAGACGCCAATCTCTACAATTTCAGTTCTTTGCTCACGGGCCGGGAAACAACTCTCTCTCAAGACTACTTGGGATTAAACCTTTCCAAAGAGGTTCACCCGTTGGTTCGATTAGATTTCTCTTCCATCTATAACATTTTGGACGAGAGCATGTTTCTGCGCCCGTCTTTGGACTGGAACATGGTGGAGAATCTCCACGCTTCCATCGGTTGGTTCGGATTCTACGGAAACTCCATCTCCGAATTCGGCCGTTTCACGTCCTTCCCCCACCTCCAAATCCAATACTTCTTTTAAAATTCTATGTTCGGTCGGAACAAGATCTGAAACGGATCTCTTCTTCCATCTTGAGACGCCAGCGATCCTGAGTACTTGGTATGGGAAGTCCAGGCAAAACCCACGACCAGATCCAAAGCGATTTTTGATTTTTGGAATGGAATCTTTTTCTCAACCGTAAAATAGTGGCGCGCCGGATCCAGATTGTTTTGGGAAAAATCGAACGTGTATTCAAATCCGCTGTTATCCAACAGAAAGTTTCCGGAAGATTTGTAATCGGTGCGGCTGCGCCTGAAGGAAACATAGAAAATATCCCTGATTTCCCGGTTACCATGAAACTTAGCTCCTGTTCTAAAACTCCATCGAAGCGCGCGGTTCTCCAGAATCTGGTCGCCTTTGATCTTCCATTCCGCTTCCAGCCAATCGTCTAAAATCAGTTCCGCGTCTTTGATATGCATGTTCCCAACGCTGACTAAATAGCCGATGTAGCCATGCCGTTTCCCCGCATAAGCTTTCTTCGCCGATTGAAAACCAATCACATCTCCTAGAAACAAGGAGAGCGCCCAAGGTTCTTCAAACCCTTCCGCAATGGCCTGAATCAGGTTCAAATTCTTGCTGACATTGGCGCTGTCATAAAACGTCCGCGATTCTTTTTTGATGAGAGTGCTCGCATAAGGAAGAGGATTGAGACTCGCTTCCAACACCACATTTCTAGGCAGGTAAAACTTCTTGAGGAGAGATTTATAAATCTCCCATTCCCTTTTTTCGCCCAACTGAGGGATCGGTTTCCGCGTGAGACTGGAATAGAGCCCCACGCTGGTATAGTACGCGTCCACCTCAAACTCCACCTTCACCCTTTTTTCCTCTTCATGTGCACATAGCGAAGGTACAAGAAAAACGATAGAAAGAAAAATAGCGAAGAATTCTCTCATGAAGTGTGGACTAAATTTTCTTTTTCGGGCCCGGGGCGATTCGAACGCCCGACCCTCTGCTTAGCATACCGCACCGAATTACTTCGGCCAATACAATTGTTGCGGTCTGGACTATGTCTTCACCATTTCAGGTGTGCAGCGTATAGTCTCTGAGGACTCCCGCGCGCCGGCGGTTGCCTGCAAATTGCCCACGATAATCAATCATGGGGTTCCTTGCATATAGCTGCATCCATTCTAAGCGTTTTTTTTCCGCATAGAAGCTCCAATCGAAGGCAGATGCTCTATCCAGCTGAGCTACGGGCCCAATGAGGATCAATTCCTTCGATCCGTGCTTAGATTCTACCATGAAAACTCTTCCATCACAACAAAAATTTCATGCCGATTACCGAAGTCTACCAGTCCCTTAAAGAGTTT
>JACPSV010000278.1 GCA_016193115.1 Elusimicrobiota bacterium | reverse complement strand
TACCAAAGTTTTTTGGAAGAAAAGGTGGAAGACCGCGGCGCAGCCCTGATTCAGAAACATCGTTCCCTGCGCAAACTCTATTTAAACACCGTGGAAGCGATTGTGCGGGCAATTGAAGCCAAAGATCCCTACACCGTAGGCCATTCCAAACGGGTTTCCAAATATTCTGCTCTTCTCGCGCATAAGATGAACATGCCTGCCGACGAAATCGCCGACATCGAGGTGGCGGGACTTCTGCACGACGTGGGAAAAATCGGGATATCTGATGAACTCTTAAGGAAACCTTCTAAGCTGACCGTAGAGGAATACGAAACCATCCAGGAACATCCTTTGATCTCTCTAAAAATTTTAGATCCCATCCACGAACTTAAAAGGGTCAAAGAGTACGTCAAGTATCACCATGAAAAATGGGACGGGAAAGGGTACCCGGACGGACTTAAAGAAGAAGATATCCCCACGGGCGCCATGATCTTGGCCGTGGCGGACGCGTTCGACACGATGTGGATTGGAAGACTCTACCACCCCCCGTGGGACTTAGAAACGGTGGTTAAAGAATTTCAGAAAAATAGCGGCAGTCAGTTCGACCCGAAAGTCGTGGATGCTTTTGTCCTGCTGATCAAAGAAAACAGAGAATCTCTGGAAAAAGTTCGAAAAGAAAACCCGCCCCGATTTAGTTAGGAGTTCCGGAAAAAGCGGACGGATTTTTCCAGAGCGGACTCAACCGGTCCCGTCCTAAAACCCAATTCTTTCACTGCTTTAGAAGAATCGTAAAACATCACTTCTTTCGCCATTCTTACCCCGTCCAGAGGGATCGCCGGCGCATGGCCTGTCCAAGACGCTAGGGAAGTGCTGCACAATCCTGCCAGATAGGCGATTCCATAAGGGATCTTAAATTTTGGCGCGGGCAATCCTGTTATTTTCTCAAGCAAAAGGAAAATTTCCCTCAGCATAAGGTTTTTGCAGCCCAAAATATAGCGTTCCCCGATCTTCCCGCGTTCAGCCGCCAAGAGATGTCCTTCCGCCACATCTTCTACATCCACCAGATTGAGTCCCGTGTCCAAGTAAGCAGGCATCTTGCGGTTCAAAAAGTCGAGAACCAATTTTCCCGTAGGAGTGGGTTTCGCGTCATGAGAACCGATCGGGGTGGATGGATTCACGATCACAACCGGCGCCCCGCTGGACGCGAATTTTCTTGCCACGATTTCTGCCAGATATTTTGATTTTGTGTAAGGGCCAACCAGTTGCGACGGCGTGGGATCCATGGTTTCATTTCCGGAAAAATTTTTCTCCCACTGGATCCTTTGTTCCGCCGACAACGTCTCGTAGCCGGCCCGCGTGACCCCATGCTCCGGACGACCTACGGCGGAAACGCTGGAAGTGACGACGATTTTCTTTACGTTCCTTTCCTGCGCGGATTCCAGAACATTTTCTGTTCCTCTCACATTGTGCTCAACAATCTCCGTCCCGTTCCTTGCCCAAAGACGATAATCCGCCGCCACATGGAACAAAATCTCACAGCCCTCTAAAAAAGGTCCCAACGATTTTTTCTCTAAAAGATCGCCCTCCACAATTTTGACGGGAAGTGTCTTTAGAAACCGGGTGTCGCTGGTTGAACGAGCCAAGCAGACTATTTCCCCCCACCCTTTCTCCGCCAACTTCTTAGCCACGTGGTAGCCGACAAAACCGGTAGCGCCCGTAACCGCAATTTTTTTCATTGCAGAAGAAAGAGACTCATCTGGGGGACGTAGGTGACTAGGGCAAGCGCTCCCATTAGAATCAGCCAGAATGGTAGAGCCGCGCTGTAGATTTGGGTGACCGGTTTTCCAAACCGCATGGAAGACAGGAAGAGATTCAAACCGAAGGGGGCCGTCATGTATCCGATCTCCAGATTCAAGAGAAAAATAATGCCCAGATGGATGGGATCAATCCCGTATTCCAAAGCGACCGGCACAATCAAAGGCACGACAATGATGATCGCGGAAAACATCTCAATCATGTTCATGACTAAAAGAAATAAATTTAGGATAAGGAGAAAAACCGTTTTGTTTGCGACGTAACGGTGAACCCATTCAAACAACCGCATGGGAATCTGTTCATCAATGAGGTAGTTGGTGAGACCCAAGGCCAGACCCATCACCATGAGGATTGCGCCCACTAAAACCAAACTTTCCACAACAATGCCCGGCAAATCTTTTTTAAGCCGGATATCCCGATAAATCCACGTTTCCGCCAAAACCACATAAAATGCCATGATGGCAGACGCTTCCGTCGCGGTAAAGAAACCCCCATAAATCCCGCCGATGATCAGAAAGGGAAGAGGGATCTCCCAGATCGATTCCCGCATTGAGCTTGCCACTTCCGAAAAAGAGAACGGTTTCCGGACGAATCCGCTGCGGGCGCCCGCTATAATCCCAAACAGAGAAAGAATGAAGATCAAAAATATGCCGGGCGCTAGACCGGCAAGAAAAAGTTTATCAATGCTGACCTTGGCGATCAGCCCATACAAAATAATCGGTAAACTGGGCGGAAAAAGAAGACCCAAACTTCCTGTCGTGGTCAACAATCCTAACGTAAATTTCTCGGAATAGTTTTGTTGCAACAAAATTGGGTAGAGTATCCCTCCTAAAGCGATGATCGTCACACCGGAAGCGCCCGTAAAAGCCGTGAAGACCGCGCAACTCACCAGAGCCGCAACCGCTACCCCGCCGGGAACCCATCCGAACAAAGCGTTCGCCAACCGCAGTAAACGTTGGGGCGATTGGCTCTTGGCTAACATAAAACCGGAAAACGTGAAGAGAGGGATCGCCATCAAAGCGGGCAGGGAAGCGAGGCGGTACATTTCCACAATGATGGCGGAAGAATCTATTTGGACGGAATGGAAAGCGATCAGCGCTCCCGCGCCGATCACCAGAAAAATAGGAGCGCCCAAAAGAGCCAGCAGGACCAGAAAAACTACGGCAGCCAGAATCATCTGGAAAATAAACCCTTGATCTGAATTACATCTTCCCAAAGTTTGAAGGCAAAATGAACCAGCAAAAGAAGGAATCCTAAGGGAAGGATGGCCTCCATCCAGAACGAAGGTACCTGGAAACCGCCAAGCGAAAAGAGAATGGAGGGCGACTGCCTCTCAGATTGAAAAAACGCGTTTGCGGAGTGGGTGAGAAGGATCAGACAGAAGAAAGCAAAGAGGTTGATGACCAAATTAGAAAGGGATTTCAATTTAGGCGAAAAATACCTTTCTAAAACGTTGATCGCGAAGTGTTTTTTCTCTTCCGTAGCCAAAGCCGCCCCGAAGAAACCAATCCAGAGAACCAAGTGACGGAGAAACGTGTCCGCCCAAACCAAACCGGAAGAAAAGAAGTGACGCAAACAAACCTGCGCGAAAGCCAGAAAAACCATGGCCATCAAAGCAGCCACCAGAAAAGCTTTTTCCATATTGATTAGAAAACGTTTCATGAGTACACCATTAGTCGCCTCAGACTCCTCACCCCAACCCTCTCCTCTAAAGAGGAGAGGGAGACGGAATTAAGTATGGTGTCCCCTTAATTCTTGGCAGAACGGTGTTGGGCGAGCGCTTTTTCCACTTGGGACAACAATT
>JACPSV010000218.1 GCA_016193115.1 Elusimicrobiota bacterium | reverse complement strand
GGTAGCGCCTTCCTTGTCCGGATTCATCGTGTATGCAACCTCCATTTCGGTTTACATCAATCTGGAATCAAATCCCAACGGCGCAAACATTTCTGTTTCCTCTGTGGGATCATTCGATTCGTCAGCTTCAACCATAGGTATTGCGGCTGGGAATCCTACCAATTTGACTCTGACGGGTCTTATTCCCAACACGGCTTATACAACCATGCAGTTAGGCGCTTTTGAGAACAGTATCAATGCCTCCACGCAAAGTCCGGCAGGCCCTGAGTTCTCCACCACAACCGCCGCTTCCCCGCCCACGATCACAAGTTTCCGTGTGTTTACGACTTCCATTCAAATTGTGATGGGCTTGAACGGCAATCCCACAGGGACGCCATTGATGATCTCCACGGGAACAGGCGGACACTATGCGGTCACGAACTCTTCCGTCGGGATATATGACGGCACAACGACCGCGCTGACTATCGTTGGGTTGACTACTGCCACGATTTACAGTTTTCAAGCAGGCGCCAGGGACAGTACCAGCGGGGCGGCCACTCAGACCACGATTGTGACTTTGACGACCAGCACTTTGGCCGCGCCGCCCACGATCACTAGCTTCCGAGTATTTACAACTTCCATTCAAATTGTGATGGGCTTGAACGGCAATCCAACCGGTACCCCGCTTATGATTTCCACGGGCACAGGCAATCACTACGCGGTCGCCAACTCTTCCGTCGGAATCTATGACACTGTCGCGACCACATTGACCATTGTGGGATTGACCACTGCCACTGTTTATAGTTTCCAAGCGGGAGTTAGAGACAGATCTAGCGGGGCAGCAACTCAAACCACCATTGTGACTCTGACGACCAGCACGCTGTCCACGCCTCCCACAATCACGAGTTTCAGGGTATTTGCAACCAGTGTCAGCGTAACGTTAGGAGGCAATGGAAATCCCGTTGGGACGACACTGACGATATCTACAGGGACAAGCGGCCACTATGCGGTGAGCAACTCTTCTAAGGGGGTCGTAGGCAGCAGTGATGTGACGTTAGTGATTGTTGGATTGACAGCTAATACAGGATATGGGTTCCAGGCCGGGACGAACGATAGTGCAGGAAGCGCAGCCACGCAGACCACGATCATCGCAGCCTCTACGGGTACGTTAGCGGTAACTCCCACAGTGACGAGTTATAGGATATTTGCGACCAGCGCGACCATTACATTAGGAGCGAACAGCAATCCGGATGGGACTGCTGTTGCGGTATCTACGGGGACGGGAGGTCACTATGCGGTAGCGAATTCCTCCGCGGGTATATTCTCCAGTGGATCTGTAACGTTAGTGATCACGGGATTAACAGCCAACACAGGATACATATTCCAGGCCGGCACGAATGATCGTACAGCGAACGCTTCCACACAGACAACGATTATCACAGATTCAACCATGACATTAGCCGCTAATCCCGCGATCACGAGTTTCCGGGTATTTACGACCAGTATCAGTGTGACAATAGGGGCGAATGGGAATCCTGTCGGGACTACGCTCACGATTTCCACAGGGACAGGCGGTCACTATGCTGTGAGTAACTCATCTAAAGGTATCGTAGGCAGCGGTGATGTGACGTTAGTGATCTCAAATCTTCCTACAGCGGTGGTGTATGGATTCATGGCCGGAACGAATGATAGCGCCGCTAACGCTTCTACGCAAACGACGATCATCACGGCTTCCACAGCGACATTGGCGGTAACGCCTTCCTTGTCCGGATTCATTGTGTATGCGACTTCTATTTCGGTCTATATCAATCCGGAAACGAACGCTAACGGTTGCAATATTTCTGTATCTTCGGCCGGATCATTTGATTCGTTGTCATCCACGATCGGTATTGTGTCCGGGAATCCTACCCAATTAACTCTGACAGGACTGACTCCCAACACGGCCTATACAACCATGCAGATAGGCGCTTTTGAAAGCAGTATCAATGCATCCACTCAGAGTCCACCCGGCGCTGATATTTCTACCACAACTGCTGCTTCCCCACCCACGATCACGAGTTTCCGAGTCTTTACAACGAGTATCAGCGTGACGTTAGGAGCGAACAATAACCCCGTAGGGACGACACTGACAATTTCTACAGGGACAGGCGGACATTATGCAGTGAGCAACTCCTCTAAAGGATTAGTCGGCAGCAGCGATGTAGCGTTGGTGATCTCCAATTTAT
>JACPSV010000017.1 GCA_016193115.1 Elusimicrobiota bacterium | reverse complement strand
TCTCCCTTACATACAAGACGACCCCCTTCCTTAGTTTAAGATCTTCCAACATGAAAATTGTGATCGCTCCAGACTCGTTCAAGGAGTGTCTTTCCGCGCAAGAAGTTTGTCGGGCTATCCAAAAAGGGATTCAAAAAGGATTGCCCCACGCTCAAACCGTGCTTATCCCGCTCGCGGACGGAGGGGAAGGGACTCTGTCGGCTCTCCTATCCAACCTCAAAGGAAAGATGCGTCATGCCACGGCTTTGGATCCTCTGCTTCAACCGATCCGGGCGCGCTATGGAGTAGTGGAGGACGGTAGAACAGCCCTCATAGAAATGGCTGAGTCTTCCGGACTTGCTCTGGTTCCGGCAAAAAAAAGAAATCCCATGCTCACCAGTTCGCGGGGAACGGGTGAACTCATCCGCAAAGCAATGGAAGCCGGGTGCAGGAAAATCCTGTTGACTTTGGGAGGGGTAGCCACAAACGATGCCGGCGTAGGCATGGCTCAATCTCTGGGATACCGGTTTCTGGATCGTCACGGCCAAGAGATCCCTCCGGGAGCCGGAGGTTTATCTCAGATTGTGCGCATCGTCACAGACTCCGTTCATCCCCAATTGGGAAAAACGCGGTTTGTGGCTGCCTGCGACGTCCGCAACCCTTTGTGCGGCCCCAACGGTTCTGCGCGCGTGTATGGACCTCAAAAAGGAGCCACACCTTTCATGGTTCGGAAGATTGAGTCAGCTCTGCGCCATTTCTCTCAGGTTGTTTTGCGCGATTTAAATGTCTCCATACTCCATTGTCCCGGAGGGGGAGCCGCAGGCGGGGCGGGAGCCGGCGCGATTGCGTTTCTGAACGCCAAACTAAAATCCGGTGTGGAAACAGTCCTGGAAGCGGCGGATCTGGAGAGAAAAATACAGGGCGCCGACCTGATTATCACCGGCGAAGGAAAAATAGATCGTCAAACTCTTTTTGGAAAAGCGCCTCTGGGGGTATCCCGAATCGCCAGAAAATATGGCGTGCCCGTGGTTGCCCTTTGCGGGAACGTGGAAGGTAACCGGACACAAATTCATGCGGCTGGCCTAAACGCCATTTTCTCAATCTCTGGAGGTCCGATCTCCCGGGAAGAGTCCATGAGAAACGCAAAAAAACTTCTGGAACAAGCCGCAGAAGAGATATCAAGACTGATCCGTACCCTAAAACCAGAATGAAGAAATGGAATATCTATATCACGCGAAAAATCCCTGAGCCAGGTCTGGACCTGATTCGGAAAGAATGCGGGGGATTTCGCATCAATCCGCACAACCGGGTTCTCAAACCGACAGAGATTCAGAAGGCGGTGCAAGGGTGCGACGCGATCCTTTCCCTTCTGACGGACAAGATTGACGCCGCCGTCATGGATTCGGCCGGAGATAAATTGAAGATCATCGCCAACCATGCGGTTGGATTCGAAAATATTGACCTTCCGGAAGCGACCCGACGAAAAATCATGGTCACAAACACGCCCGGCGTGCTCACGAAGACCACGGCGGAACTGGCCTGGGCGCTTCTTTTCTCCGTCGCGAGGCGCGTTGTAGACAGCGATCGTTACACGCGATCCGGGAAATTCAAAGGGTGGGACCCTCTTCTTTTCCTTGGACAGGACATTTCCGGCAAAACGCTGGGCATTGTGGGAGCCGGCAGGATCGGAACGGAATTTGCTTTGATGTCCAAAGGTTTTAATATGCGTGTATTGTATAATAGTAGACGACCGAACGAATCCTTGGAAAAAGAGTTGGGGGCTAAGAAAACAGACCTTGAGACTCTCTGGAAAGAGTCGGACTTCATCAGTTTACACGTGAATTTGAACTCAGAAAGTTTTCATCTTATTCGGGAAAAAGAGTTGAAAATGATGAAATCGTCCGCGATTCTCATCAATACGTCCCGCGGATCCGTGATTGACGAGAAAGCGTTGGTCAAAGCTCTCAAAAGAAACTGGATTTTTGGCGCGGGGTTAGACGTCTATGAAAAGGAGCCGGAATTGGTTCACGGTTTGACGGGATGCGGGAACGCTGTTCTAACGCCTCATACGGGAAGCGCCAGTTTCCAGACGCGCAGCAAAATCGCTTTACTGGCGGCAGAAAATCTGGTCGCGGGCTTAAACGGACAAAGACCTAAAAATCTCCTCAACCCGGAGAGTTTTCAATGATCAATCTTCTGTTCGCTCTGCTCTTAATCGCGGGCATCCTCTGGGCGGCAAAGAAATTTTATTTTCCTACCGAAATTGCCGAACATCCGGAACGGTATCCCGTACAGTCCGACACGAAAGTTTCGCGCAAAGAGATTGCGATCGTTTTGGCTTTGCTTCAGAGATGGCGCAAAGAAGGCAAGCTCAGCCGCGAAGAATATGATCATTTAACGGACGTTGGCCTCTCCGAGATGCGCCAACTCCCCGGCGGCGACAATCCCGATTTAAAAAAATAAGGAGATTCAAACATGTTCAACAAGATGAAAGAAATTTACGAGCTGCAAAAGAAGGCGAGAGAAATCCAAAAAAGGCTGGAATCGGTTTTTGTAGAGCAGACGGACTCGGGCGTTAAATTAAAGATGAACGGCCTTCTCAAAGTGGAATCCCTGGAAATTGATCCTGTGCTTCTTTCCACGGACAAAAAGGAAAAACTGGAAGGAACCCTTTGCCGTCTTTTTACCCAGTCCGCTCAAGAGGTTCAAAAACGTTCTGCCCTGGAATCCAAAGATCTCCTGCAAGGTCTCTCCTTATAATCCCGAATCATTCGGCGTAATTCAAGTTTGCGGTGAAACGAGGAAATCCATGATGCTCGGATTCACCGAGAACTTTTGGGTCGCTTGCGGAGAAGCCCTGCAAGTCACTGCTCTCATGGCCGGTTTGGTGAGTACCCTCCCGCAACTGATTGCATCCTTCCTCCAAATCATTGCCGGGATATTGACGGAAAAGCTGGGAGGCAGGCTGAAAACCATTCGGAAAGTGGTCTCTCTCCAATGGTGCGCTCTTTTGCCTCTTATATCCTTGCCTCTAATCCCGGAACAGTTTCGTTACCCGCTTCTGCTCGCCTGCGCCATATTTTTTGCGATCGGCGGCACGCTTCCCGGTCCCGCATGGCTTTCTCTCATGAGCGATCACCTGCCTCCACAATCCAAAGGAAAATATTTTGGGTGGAGAAACAGGATTCTGGGATCGGTCGCTCTCCTGTGCGGCCTCGCGGCGGGACAGATATTACAGCGGTTCAAAAACAATGTGGTGGCCGGATTTTCCGTCCTCTTTGCCCTCGCCTGTTTGGCTCGTTGGGTCTCCTGGTCGCTGCTTTCACGCATGGCGGACATTCCTTTACGCCGTCCGGAACTGCCCAACGGCAATGGAAATCCACAGGAGACCGGCTCCTTCACTCAATTTATCCACATGAACTCGGAAAACAACTTTGCAAAATTTTCCATTTTCGTTTTCTTTTTCATGTTCTCCGTCAACGTCGTGGCGCCGTACCTGCCGATCTACATGATCCGGGATCTGCGTTACTCCTATGCGACGTTTAGTTATGTCACATTTTCTGCCACCGTCGCTTCCCTATTTGGGATGAAGATCTGGGGAGAATTGGCGGACAAGTTCGGCAACTTAAAAGTGATACGGGCTACGACCATTTTCATCGCGATCATTCCTCTTCTCTGGTTTGTTTCCGGCGATCCCGTTTGGCTGGTCTGCGTTCAGATCGCCGCCGGTTTCGTATGGGCGGGATTCCAGTTAAACGTGATGACATTCGCGTTCTCCGAAGTTACCAGCATCTCCCGAACCCGTGTGATCGGTTATCTTTCCGCCTTAAACGGTATGGGAATTTTCCTTGGATCCTGCTTAGGGGGCGGTCTGTTGAAAATTTTGCCTACTTTAGGCCGATCCCACTTTTTGGGATTGTTCCTGGTTTCCGCGCTTTTCCGCGCCTTGACCGTTTCTTCCTTTCTCAAAAATCTGACGGAAAAACGTTCCGTTCAGCCGGCCTCCACGCTAAGCCTTTATGCGGACGCGTTAGGGTTGTATCCCCTGCTCACCTCCAGCAAAGAAATTCTGGAGATAGTCCTGCGCAGGAAAAGAGAATGAGACCACTCGTCCCGTTTATTCTCATCCTCTTTTTAACCGCCGGCGCCGCTTCCTCATTGTCCGGTAAAGAAAAAAATAACCTGCTCAGAAAAACCAAGGAAAGAGTGGGGGGTGTGACAAAAAAATTAGCCGAACCCATCACGGATCCCAAAGCGGCGTTTTCTTACTGGTTTGATTTTGATCCCCGCATCGAACGAGGTGAAAAAAAGAACCGCAACATTCTGCCTTTAATCGTCTCTTCGCCTGAACGAGGATTTGGTCTGGGACTGAAATATGCTCAGGAATCGCTTTGGAACAAGAAAGACGTGGTTCGGGTTCAAATGATCCAAACCCTGAAGAGCAAATCAAGCTATCAGTTGAAATACCAATTCCCGCCCAACGTCTTCACGCGCATTGGAGGCGAACCAATCCGCACGGGAGAACGAAAGCGAATACGTGCCGGAACACTTTGAAGCGAAGATCCCTTTTTTGTTTGCGCTGCGAGAATCCCTTTCGGCCGGAATCGCGCTTAACTTTGAGAATTGGAAGATCGTAGAGGCCGGCCAACCCGGCGTTCTCCAGCGGGACATACCTGGCCTGATTGGAACGGATGGCAGCAGACTTTACACCTCGACCCTTCTCCTGCGATGGGATCAGCGCAACTCAAAAACAAATCCTTCCCAGGGAATTTTCTTGGAGGGGGGGATCGAATACTCCAAAAAGCTTTTAGGCAGTGAATCCGACTTTACGCGTTCCACGTTAGAAACGAGATACTTTTTCCCCGTGTTTGGCAAGAGAGATCACCTCTTTGCCGTCCGAATTTTCGCGGACTACAAAACAGGGGACGTTCCCTTCTACCTGCTTCCGGAACTGGGCGGCATTTTCTTTAACCGTGGCCTGATTGAAGGCAGGTTTCGCGACACGATCGCTCTCTGCGGCAACTGGGAATACAGATT
>JACPSV010000255.1 GCA_016193115.1 Elusimicrobiota bacterium | reverse complement strand
CAAAGCTTCTTTATGCGGGATTTGACATACCTTTTCCACCCATGGCGCGCGCTCTCATCGCAAATGATCCATGGCGGGGAAATGCCTCTTTGGAACCCCTATGCCATGGGCGGAATGCCGTTTCTGGCGAACTGCCAATCCTCGATTCTCTATCCTTTCACATTATTTTTTACACATTTCCATTTTTCCTTAGCTCTTAAACTGTTTCATTTCTTCCACTACTTTTTGGCGTCTCTGGGATTTTTCTTGCTCGCGCGCAAGCTGGAATTCAGCCGTTGGATTGCTTGCGCAGGCGCTATTCTGTTTGCCTACAACGGATACCTTCTGACCCGGTTCGAATTTTTGAGCGTTTTAGGCGGCGTTATCTGGTTTCCTTGGATACTCCTCTGTTTCTCTGTCCACCCATTTCCCGCTGTCCTGACGCTTTCAATTTCTTTCTTTGCCGGATTTCCGCAGATATTTATTCTACAATCGGGAGCGGCCCTATTCTATTGGCTGTACCGTGAACAGTCCAAGGAGAATGTTTGGAAAATCGCAAAAACATTCTTTATTTTTCTCTGCCTGATCGGCCTGCACTGGATTCCAACATGGGAACTGCTGCTCAATTCCAGCCGGGGAGCGGGCGGAATCCCATGGGAAGAAGCGGCCAGTTACTCATTTCCTCCGGACGGCATCTTGGGTTTGATCTCGCCTTTTAGAATTTTGCACCATCCGGACCGTTTCACGGGAGAAAAATATTTTTGGATATGGAGCGCATGGTGGGGTATTGCCGCCACATTTCTTGCATTCTGCGCTCTTGCCTCAAAAAATAAAAAACTTCTTACCTATTCTCTGATTCTCGGGATCATGGGACTTCTTTGGTCCCTCGGGAAATATCTGCCTCTCTATCCTTTTTTTTACAAGCACGTCCCTCTCGTTTCTCTCTTTCGTTATCCGCCGGTTGCCCTCTACTGGACCATCCTATCCGTTTCCTTTCTCTTAGTCCTAGGTCTGGCATGGATTGAACTTAAATTCATGGATTCCAAGATTAAAAACGGTATTCTCTTATGCGCGGTCTCGATCCTGATTTTTGAACTTTGGCACTACGGCAAAAATATCCATCCCACTGTTCCTTCACAGTAT
>JACPSV010000254.1 GCA_016193115.1 Elusimicrobiota bacterium | reverse complement strand
CCTTTTACCTTACGATGGAAGCTTTCAATCTGGCGGAGAAGTATCAGTGTCCGGTCATTCTCCTTTCGGACTTGCTTCTAGCCGAACATTTTGAAACGATTGACGACCTAGATTTTTCTAAAGTCAAGATTGATCGTGGGGAAATGGTTACCCAGTCCGGTGATGGCGGATACAAAAGGTATCTCTGCACTCCCAGCGGTATCTCGCCGCGCGCTGTACCAGGGACTCCCGGCACCATTTATGTGGCCGGTTCCGACGAACACGAGGAAGATGGAACCCTCATTTCCGACGTTTTTACGGATCCCGTGAAAAGAGTGGCCATGATGGATAAAAGAATGCGCAAAATGCAGACGGCTTTGCAGAATTTGCCTGCTCCGCAACTGGTGGGACCGGAAAACGCGGAATTGACTGTCGTTGGGTGGGGTTCGACCTACTCTGTCATTCGGGACGCGGCGCGGATGTTAGAGAAAGAAGGCGTCCAGATTGCTCACCTGCATATCCGTTACGTCTGGCCGTTCCAGTCGCAAGCGGTCAGTAAGATACTGAAATCCAGCAAGAAGACATTGATCATTGAGAACAACTTCACGGGCCAAATGGAAAAGCTTATCCGCCAGGAAACAGGTTTGACGATCCAACATCATTTGAGAAAATATGACGGAGAACCTTTTGGACCCACTCAAGTGTACCAGAAAATCAAAGAAGTGCTCAGCGCGAAAAAAGTTCCTGAACTTGTTGCTTGATTGGACGATAGAACCCAAATTCCGATTCGCTCGAAAGAGAGGTATTGAAACATGCCAGAAACTTTAGAAATTTCGAAATTCAAATCTAAAATCAGCCCGGACTGGTGTCCCGGATGCGGGGATTTTGGCGTGCTTTTCTCGCTCCAGAAAGCCTGCGCGACATTAAATCTGGATCCGAAGGACGTTTTGGTCGTATCTGGAATCGGCTGTTCTTCCAACTTACCCGGATTTTTTGGTTCCTACGGCATGCATACTTTGCATGGGCGGGCCGTGGCGGTAGCGGAAGGAGCTAAACTGGGCAACCCCGACCTAACGGTTGTGGTGACAGGCGGCGACGGGGACGGATATGGGATTGGCATCGGACATTTTATTCATGCCATGCGGCGCAATATCAATATGACCTACATTGTGATGAATAACCAGATTTATGGTTTAACCACTGGCCAGTGTTCTCCCACCACCGAACTTCACACGGTGACTAAGTCCACGCCGGAAGGTTCCATCGAAATCCCCATCAACCCAATTGAGTTGGCCCTCGTTTCTGGGGCGACGTTCATAGCCCGAGGTTTTTCCGGATCACAAGACCTGCTCACCGATCTCATGGCGAAAGCGATCCAGCACAAAGGTTTCTCTCTTGTGGACGTCTTTAGTCCGTGCGTGACTTACAATAAGAAGAACACCTACCCTTGGTTTCGGGAACGGGTGTACAATCTACAGGAAGACAACCACAACAAGTCCGATCAGGATGCGGCGCTGAAGAGAGCCCGTGAATGGGACACGCGGATTGCAACGGGCATATTTTTTGAGGTGGACAACCCTACCTACGAGGAACAGGAGCCCGCGTACAAGTTTGGGTCTCCCGCGAAACAAAAACTGGGCTTAAATCAAGAAGATATTCAAGCCCTCATCAAAAGCTTCAAATAATCAACCCAGCCGTCGTTTCAAGGAATGGCATTCCCGCCACATTTCTGTGGGCAGGCGGTTTCCGAACTGCTTGAAATATTTCTCGTGTTCTTCTTGTTCCGCTCTCCAATCTTGAATATTGACCGACAATAGTTCGTGGAGCGCGCCCTTGGGCAGACTTAAACCCGTCGTGTCTATGTCTTTAGGGTTGGGCAAGTATCCGATAGAAGTCTTGACCGCCGCAACCTTGTCTTCGCAACGGTTGAGAACCCATTCTAATACCCTCAAATTTTCTCCGAAACCGGGCCAGAGGTACTGGCCGTCCTTATCTTGTCTAAACCAGTTGACATGAAATATCCGGGGCTGCTTTTCCAATTTTTTCCCCATGTCCATCCAATGCTTAAAATAGTCTCCCATGTGGTACCCGCAAAAAGGGAGCATGGCCATGGGATCGCGACGCACTTCTCCGACAACGCCTTCTGCGGCCGCCGTTTTTTCGGAGGCAACCGTAGCTCCCAGGTACACGCCATGGTTCCAGTCAAACGATTCCATCACGAGCGGCGCCAAACGCGCTCTGCGCCCGCCGAAGAGGATAGCGGAGATGGGAACGCCGTGATGCTGTTCTAAACGAAAGGAGATGGACGGGCACTGACTGATCGGAGCGGTAAAACGGCTGTTGGGATGAGCCCCGCGCAGAGGGTTCCCCGCTTCGTCCACGAGTCCCGGTTTCCACGGTTTTCCGCGCCAATCAAGAGCTTCTTCCGGAATTTCGCCGTCCGCTCCTTCCCACCAAACCGTTCCGTCGGGTTTGAGAGCGACATTGGTATAAATCGTGTTTTTTTGTATGGAAAGGACAGCGTTTGGATTGGATTTAGAGTTTGTGCCGGGCGCCACTCCAAAGAAACCCGCTTCCGGGTTGATGGCCCAAAGACCGCCGTCCGTATCAATCCTCATCCAGGCAATATCGTCTCCGACGGTCCAGATTCTGTACCCTTTCTTCTTCATTCCTTCGGGAGGGACCAGCATGGCAAGGTTCGTTTTTCCGCAAGCGCTGGGAAACGCGGCGGCGACATATTGGATTTGTCCGTTCGGCTTTTCGATGCCCAAGATCAACATGTGTTCCGCCATCCACTCTTCCCTTTTGCCCAAATAACTTGCGATTCTCAAAGCCAGACATTTTTTCCCCAATAGAGCGTTCCCGCCGTAACCGGAACCGACGCTCCAGATCGTGTTCTCTTCCGGAAAATGCAGGATCAAGCGATGGCCGATGTTTAAGTCTGCTTTACCGTGCATGCATTTGGTAAAGGAACCGTCAGACCCCAACTGGTCTAAGACGGGTTGCCCGATGCGAGTCATGATTCTCATGTTCAAAACCACATAGATGCTGTCCGTAATTTCTACGCCAACTTTACTGAAGCTGGAACCTACGGGTCCCATGGAAAATGGAATCACGTAGAGGGTTCGCCCTTTCATGGATCCTGAAAAAATCTTGCGGGCGCGCTTGTAAGCTTCCTTAGGACTCATCCAGTTGTTCGTAGGTCCCGCGTCGCTTTTATGTTGGGTGCAGATGTAAGTTAGATTTTCCGAACGAGCCACATCGCTTGGGTCGGAACGATGGTAGAAACAGCCGGGCAGCTTCTTTGGGTTTAGGCGCACCAGTTCCCCGCTCTGAACCGCTTCTTCCTCTAACTTCTTTTTTTCTTCTTCCGAACCGTCAATCCAAACAATTTTTTCCGGACGTGTCATGCGGGCCATTTCCTGGACCCACTGAATCAGTTTCTTATGTTGGGTGGGCGCTTTAATTTTCATGGTCCGATCTTCTCCATTTTTAGATAAGGTTTGAGGGGTTCGGGAATCGTGACGGAACCATCGCTTCCCTGACAGTTCTCCAGGATAGAAGCGAAGAGCCGTCCAACGGCCACTCCGGACCCATTGAGCGTGTGCGCAAACTCCTTTTTCCCCGCCGAATTTTTGTATTTGATGTTCATTCTTCGCGCCTGAAAATCCGTAAAACAAGAGCAGGAAGAAATCTCCCGCCACCTTTTTTCTCCCGGCATCCAGACTTCCAGATCGTACGTCTTTGCGGAAGCAAAACCGATATCGCCGCCGCAGAGGCTGACCACCCTGTAAGGGATCCCCAGTTTTCTTAAAACGGTTTCCGCGTCTTGAGTCAATTTCTCTAAGTCCGCGAAAGAGCGATCCGGCGCCGCAAACCACACCATCTCCACTTTATTGAACTGATGGTTTCGGATCAGACCTTTGGTGTCTTTGCCGTAGGAGCCGGCTTCTCTGCGGAAACAAGCGGAGTAACAGACATATTTCTTAGGCAGTTCTTTTTCGTCGAAAACAGAGTCCCGGTGAATATTGGTGACAGAGACCTCCGCCGTGGGAATCAAGTAGAGTTGGTCCCTCTCGATCCGAAACAGTTCCTCTTCAAATTTCGGCAGTTGGCCGGTGCCTTGCATCGCTTCTGTTTTCACAAGATACGGCGGGTAAACTTCCATGTATCCATGTTCTTGTGTGTGCAGATCCAACATAAAAGAGATCAGAGCTCTTTCCAAAGCGGCGCCGGCTCCTTTCAGCAGGGAAAATCTTGATCCGGAAATTTTTCCCGCGGTCACGAAATCGAGAATTCCCAATTTTTCTCCGACCTCCCAATGGGATTTGGGCTCGAACGGGAATTCCCGTTTCTTGCCTTCTTCACGGAGTATCTGATTGTCATTGGAATCTTTCCCTTTAGGGACAGACTCATGCACAAAGTTGGGCAACCTTAAGAGGGCGTCGTTCACTGTTTGGTTTATTTCGGAAAAGGAAGACTCTTTTTCCGCGAGCTCTTTTTTGAGTTTTTCTATTTCCGAGGCGAGCGCGGCCGTGTCCGCTCCGCTTTTCTTAAGTTTAGGGAACTCTTCCGCGATTTGATTTTTGCGTGTCCGCAACTTTTCAATATCCTGCAGATTCTGGCGATGCTTCTGTTCCAGACCCAAGAACTTCTCCAGAGTCAGCGAGTCCGGCCCTTTTCCCCACGGGTTGACCATTCCCCGTTTTTCCAGCATTTCTTTAAGGATTTGCGGATTCTCTCGAATTCCCTTGATATCTAACATGGTTTTTTTCTAATCCTAAAGGACGAGAGTCCTAAAGGAGGAGAGTGCTTCGCCTCCTCTGAGACTTCGTCTCCTCCTGTAACATCCAAGGTAAAACCATTTCCTCGCTGAGGCTCGGTCATGGTTGACCATTATACAATATCTATGTCGCCCTCTGCAGAAGGTTATTATTGACTCTCGCATAGATAATGGATATAGTTTCCGCTCACCCTGAGCTTGTCGAAGGGTGAGCCTTCCCGAAGGAAGGCGCTCATGCTTCGACAAGCTCAGCATGAGCGGTATCGTATCCATTCATTATGCGAAGATCAATGGCAGCTTGCTTGTAGGTAGGTTTTATCAGGTTTTTTAAAAGTGTCTCAGCGTTTTATCCAGACTTCTTTAACAATTTGATCTTTGACAGAATTGGGATTACGGTAGGTTAATGTTAGGGATGCTGTCCCGCGTTCTCCCACCAAGATTTTTGCATCCTGAAGTTTAGACTCTGAGAAAGCGAGGTTTCCCAACACAATAACACCGTTAGAGTCTTTCTGAATTCCCGAAATCTGATAAGTTCCAGATTCGCTTCCCTTGGAATAAGTCCCATCTCGCCGTATGGAAAACAAAGACGCATTCCCATTACATCCGGAATTACAGTAGAAATCTCCGCCTATTCTAACCGTATAAGTTTTGGCTCCTGTTTTAATTATGGGATTGGCAACTTGTCCCCTTTGGGAAGAAAGATAGCGGTAACCAATTGCGTAAAGGGGGCGCATGGTGAGAGTTTGCAACGCTAATATAAAACAAAAGATTTTAAGATGGTTCACAAAACCTCCGCCAAACCGTCAATCCTTTTGATCCCAACTCCAATACTTAATCTCGCAAGAATAGTGCCATCCACAGTAAACGATTACTTTTTGATATTTTTGCAGTCCCTATGGGTTTTATCCACAGGAATTAAGGGGACACCATACTTAATTCCACCGACTGAGTGTTTCTGAGGCGAAGAGAAAGGAATTAAGTATGGTGTCCCCTTAATTCCCTTGAATTCTACGGGTATGGGTGCTATAATACGGGCGAGTTGAGCGAGGGTTAATTTTATGGCTGAAAATCAAGAAGATAAACAAGCGACATCCGTTCCCGAGAAGGCGTTGCGGGAGAGGGTGGAGGAAGCGTTAGACCAGATCCGGCCTGCGATTGAGATGGACGGCGGATATGTGGAGTTGGGGGAAATAGTAGATGGGGTGGCTTACGTGGAGATGAAGGGGGCCTGTGGTTCCTGTCCCTCCAGCGCCATGACTTTGAAAGCAGGAATCGAACGAGTCATCATGGAACAGGTTCCGGAGATTAGGTCCGTAGAGGCGATTTAACCCTTTCAATACCGCACCCAGTACCGTCTCAAAAAAAATAAATCTTTTCAGTTTACTTGACAACCTAAATCTTACTTTAGTAGAATACAGGGCTTTCAAAAGCAATGTTCTTTGACATCGCGTGAAGAATCATCTCAGAGATTCGCTGCGGCCAAGTTTGCGGCGAAGTTTTTTTTGAGGTGGAATCAATCAACGCCCCTTGAGGCAGCAAGGTTCTTGTGAATCTTGTCGTGCCATCAAGAGCCTATGCACAATAGGTGTGCAATACTTTGAGGTTTCTCAAAGATTAAGAATCAATAAGAGCTATTTGAACAAACCTCTCAATTGAGAGGAGCGATGGAGAAGTAAGCGCGTTCGCAAGAGCGCGTCCTTTTCCATATGGCCCTTTACTTTGGAGGGTTTGATCCTGGCTCAGAGTGAACGCTGGCGGCGTGCCTAACGTAGCAATACAGTTCAACACGAGTGGCAAACGGGTGAGTAACACGTGGGTGATCTACCTTTAAGTGGGAAATAACCCCGCGAAAGCGGGGCTAATGTTCCATAAGACCAAAATCTTTCCTTAGAAAGATACGGGTTAAAGTTTCGCAAGGAACGCTTGAAGATGTGCCCGCGGCCTATCAGCTAGTTGGTGAGGTAATGGCCCACCAAGGCTAAGACGGGTAGCCGGCCTGAAAGGGCGATCGGCCACACTGGAACTGAGACACGGTCCAGACTCCTACGGGAGGCAGCAGTGGGGAATTTTGGACAATGGGGGCAACCCTGATCCAGCAACGCCGCGTGAAGGATGAAGGTCTTCGGATTGTAAACTTCTTTTGTAGGGGACGAAAAAGCCATCGAAGAGATGGAACTGACGGTACTCTATGAATAAGCCACGGCTAACTACGTGCCAGCAGCCGCGGTAATACGTAGGTGGCAAGCGTTACTCGGAATTACTAGGCGTAAAGCGCAGGTAGGTGGTTGGGTAAGTCTATGATGAAATCTCCCGGCTTAACTGGGAGAGGTTTATGGATACTGCCCGGCTGGAGTGTTGGAGAGGTGACTGGAATTCCTGGTGTAGCGGTGAAATGCGTAGATATCAGGAGGAACACCAATGGCGAAAGCAGGTCACTGGCCAAATACTGACACTGAGCTGCGAAAGCTAGGGGAGCAAACAGGATTAGATACCCTGGTAGTCCTAGCCGTAAACGATG
>JACPSV010000253.1 GCA_016193115.1 Elusimicrobiota bacterium | reverse complement strand
GCATGGGTTTGCCGCATTTCTCGCACTTCTTGTCCGTCATCTGCGGTTCCGGACGAATGACTTTGTTCCCTTCCCGATCCAAACCGATAATGCTTTTACATTCCGGATAACCGGTGCAGGCCAAAAACTTTCCTCTGCGGCTCATCTTGACGGCCATGGGCTTGCCGCATTTGGGACATTTTTCGTCCACCACCTGAGGCAGTATCTTTTTGCCGTCCGCATCCAGAGAAACTTTGTGCTTGCATTTTGGAAAATTTTCGCAGGAAAGATACTTTCCGAACCGGCTCTCCCGAATCAACAGTTTTCCTTGACAGAGAGGGCAGATCTCGCCCGAATCTTTGGGTTCCACCGATATTTTTTGCATGTGAGTCGCCGCCGCGCTCAAATCTTTTTCAAACGGCTCATAAAATTCTTTCACGACCTCGTTCCAGGGGATTTCACCTTCCGCAATTTGGTCTAGTTTTTCTTCAATCTTGGCCGTAAAACTGATGTCCACGACTTCCGGAAAGTGTTGAATCAACTGCTGGTTCACCACTTTCCCCAGATCCGTCGGATGGAACCGCCTCTCCTGTAAACGCACGTATCCGCGCGACAAAATGGTGCCGATGATGGGAGCGTAGGTGGAAGGGCGTCCAATCCCGTTCTGTTCCAATATCTTGATCAGGCTGGCTTCGTTGTAGCGGGGGGGCGGCTCCGTAAAATGTTGTTCCGATTTCAAGTTCAGGAATTTTAAGGGTTCGCTTTCGTATAAGAGAGGTAACCGGGCGGAGGAACCTTCCTGCCCTTTATCCCCCTTGTCCTGTGACTCTTCGATCTCCTCTTCCCCATACACTTTTAGAAAACCGGCCCTTTTCAATGTGGAACCGTTGGCCCGCAAAACGCCGTCTCCCGCGCCGGACTCGGCATGGGAAGCGACGTCTACAGAGACGGTATCGTAAACGGCGTCCATCATCTGGCAGGCGACAAACCGTTTCCAGATGAGTCCGTACAGTTTCAGTTGGTCCAGAGTTAAAAAATCCTTCAGGGATTGAGGTTCCCTGTGCACGGATGTGGGATGAATGGCTTCGTGCGCTTCTTGAGCCGTCTTGGCTTTGGTCTTGTAGAGCCTGGGCTTTTCCGGAATTTCTCCTTTCCCGTATTTCTCCTGAATGAAAGAACGAACCTCGTTGAGAGCGGTTTGAGAGATGTTGAGAGAGTCGGTGCGCATGTAGGTAATGAGACCCACCTGCTCCTGGTTGATCTGGACGCCTTCATAAAGGGTTTGCGCTACAAGCATGGTCTTTTTCGAGGAAAATCCAAGTTTACGGGAAGCGTCTTGGGCAAGCGTGGAAGTCATGAACGGGGGCGGCGGCGACCGTTTTTTCTCTTTGGGAGAGACGGAACGCACCGTGTAGGAGGACCCCTTCAAAATGTCCCCCATCTCCTGAGAAGAAGTTTGAGAAGGGATGTCCAGTTTCCCTACTTTTTTTCCTTTCCATTCCACGATCTGGGCCAGGAACCCAAACCGGTTGGAATCGCGGGTATTTTCTAATTCGACTTGAACCGTCCAATATTCCTGGCTCTTAAACTTCTCAATCTCTCCTTCCCTCTCGCAAATAATACGAACTGCCGCCGACTGCACTCGCCCGGCGGATAGACCGCGCCGAACCTTTTCCCATAAGAGCGGAGAAAGACGGTATCCTACAATCCTGTCCAGAACCCTTCTGGCCACCTGGGAATCCACCAAACGGGTGTCAATCTTGCGCGGAGAGGAAATGGCCTCCTGAATCGCGGTAGGAGTAATCTCATGAAACGTGATTCGGAACGATTTTTCCGCGGGTAACCCCAAAATTTCCGACAGATGCCAGGCGATAGATTCTCCTTCCCGGTCATAGTCCGTCGCGAGATAGATTTTCGCGCAGCGGCTGGAACATTTCTTTAAATCCGGAATCACGGTCTTGCCGCGGGGAAGGACCTCGTATTGGGGCTCAAATCCTTTTTCCAAATTGATCCCAAACTTTTTCTTGGGCAGATCGCGTAAATGGCCAAAAGAACTTTTGACGATGAAATTTTTGCCTAGGAACTTGGAGATCGTTCTCTCTTTGGTGGGAGACTCTACGATCAGGAGGTTCATTGTTTTAGATTTTTCAGACTTATCTGCGGACATAGTTTCTCCCGGGCAAAGAATGGATCAGACCCCTCATCTCTAAAGAGAGCAGGGCTTGCGACAAGTCTCCCACATTTAGAGCGCTGCGGGAAGAGAGATGATCAATGGCGATAGGATCAAAAGAGATCAAATCGGAGACCCGCTTCTCCAGAGGAGTTAAATCGGGAGAAAACGGCTGTTGGGTCACTTGGGACGGAATGGGAACGGATTTGGAAAAGAGATCTTTCCCCAGACCGGGGAACTCTTCCAGAATGTCTTCCACTTTTTCCACGA
Organism: Elusimicrobiota bacterium; assembly: GCA_016193115.1. Taxonomy (GTDB): domain Bacteria; phylum Elusimicrobiota; class Elusimicrobia; order 2-02-FULL-39-32; family 2-02-FULL-39-32; genus JACPSV01. The sequence goes on along the minus strand of JACPSV010000253.1, from coordinate 4,022 downwards.
GTTTCGCGCCTTGTTTCAGGAGACTGTGCGGACCTCGACTCATTTTGGAGTAGATGGGTCCCGGAACCGCAAACAGGTCTTTCCCCTGCTCGGCCGCAAATCTGGCCGTGATCAATGCGCCTGACTTCTCGTCCCCTTCAATCACAACCGTCCCGGAAGAAAGAGCGGAGATGATTCTGTTTCTGCGGGGAAAATGGCTTGGTTCCGGCGAGCTCCTCAATGGAAACTCGCTTAGCAGCGCTCCTTTTTCCGTGATCGCCACCGAAAGTTTCCGGTTGATCTCCGGATACAGTTGCAAGTGTCCCGAACCGAGCACGGCGATCGTCGCGCCGCCAGACCGAACCGTGGACTGATGTACCACCGTATCTATTCCCAGAGCCAGACCGCTGACGGTTGCGATTCCCCGTTCCGCCAAATCTCTGGACAACTCAGCGGCCACCCGTTCTCCATAGGGAGTGGGCCTGCGCGTGCCCACCAAAGCGATGGAAAATTCTTGCAAGCATGCGATGCGTCCTTTCACATAGAGGACAGGAGGCGGATCATAAATTCTTTTTAGAAAGAGGGGATAAGAATCGTCTTCCAAAGTTAGAATAGAAATCCCAACTTTATGCGCCTCTTCCAATTCCCGTTTAACCAAATCTATTCTATTTTTATAAGAGAGGATAGACTGTGCCACAAGCGGGGTTATCCCTTCCACCCTTTCTAACGCATGGCTGGAAGATTCAAAAACAGATTCCGCCGCGCCAAACTGGGCAAGCAAATTTTTAAATCGAACCGGCCCAACCGCCGGCACCAAACTCAAAAGCAAATAATCTTCTAATTTTTCTTTCATAAAAGATCCTCGGATAGTTCTTTGGTCCCCGTCATATACTCCACTTTTTTTTGCTTCCTGGGAAAGTTTCTATTTTGGGATCTCTCATTTTTAAAATTCGCGCGATCCTCTTCCCAGACCGGTCCGAACTTCATGCCCGTAGAAATGCTGAGCAAAACGGGATTGATCTCCAAAATTTCCGCCAGTTTTTTGAGACATTTCTCCTCGCTGGGCGGGGACCGTTTCAGAGACAGCACTTTGGAAAGAAACGAAGGATCCAATCCGGCCTCCCTCGCAACCGTACGGAGCGACAACCCTGTTTTTTTCATCCCCTCTTCCACCAACCGCACAAACATCTTTTTCGTCCGCATTTAGTATTTGAGTTTGCTATAGCGAGCCAAGGACATCTTCCCTTCCTGAGTTTGGCTGTAAGAGTCTATCAATATCTGGTACTGTTCTAAAGCTAAATCTTTGCGCTGCATGTCCTCGTAACTCAACGCCATCTGCCAGCGCGCTTTCACGACGTCCGGGTGGTCGGGATATTGTTCCGCTAACCAGCGGTAATAATGAACCGTGGTAGGATGATCTTGAAAGAGGGAATAGATCTCGGCGATGACGGACAGCGCCTTGGGAACGTAATGGGATTGTTGATGCTGCTCCAAAAAAGCGTCCATCCGTCCACCGGTCACCCAATTCTTCAACCAGTAAATCGAGCCGAAGAAAACGAGCAGAAAAAAAAGAAACGTTTTCAAACTTTAACCGCCCCTTTCCCAATGACCGGAGAAGCGGGTGGGGAGGGCATTGGGGGAGCCGGATTCTGCAATTGTGAAAAGTCGGCGATCTCTTTGAACAAAGATTCCAGAATAGAAAGCAGGGAAAGCCGGTTCACGCAAATGGCAACATCCGGATCCATGACCAGCACCTTCTCAAAAAATTGGTTTAGGCTCTCGCGGATCACGACCCATTCCCCCAGAGTTTCCGCGTACTTTTTTTGTTGGAGGAGAGAGCCGGTCTTTTTTAGGAGTTGGTTGGTCATCGCGTGAAGATCAATTTCTTCCTTCTCTTTTAGGAGAAGCATGTTGAACATTTGGGGCGCATAGAGGATATTTTTTGTCTTGGCCTGTTTCAGGATGTTCGCCAACCTTTTGAAAGGGAGGGTCACGGACTCAAAGTCCGGATGGTTCCGCGCCCCGCGCAGAGCCGCAATTTTCTGACTGAGGACAGAAACGCGCAGATGGTACGAGTCCAGATGGGTGGGATTTTTTACGACCGCGGCGATCTCGTCCGCCTTAAAACCCTTGTCTTCCATCAAAAGCTGAAACCGCTCGGAAAAGAAATTGAGGACCTGTTCCATCGCCCCGCCGTTTCTCTCCGGACCCGGCCCGTTTGACTCTTTGGAATCCCGGTCCACGCGCATGGCGGAGATCTGCTGGCAGGAGACTTTCGTCAATTCCCGCAAAGAAATGTCCCACTCGTTCTCTAAAAGAATCCGCAAAATCCCGGAAGACAAACGGCGCAGTCCGTAGGGGTCAGAATGACCGCTGGGAACGTGGCCAACCAGAATATTTCCCACCAGATTGTCCATCCTGTCCAGAAGCGCCACGAGCGATGAGAGAGGCGCCGTTGGCAAGCCCGACTGAGCTGTCAAAGGATAATAATGTTCCCGGATCGCAGAGGCTACGTGAGAATCCTCGCCGCGGCGGGCCGCGTAGATCTCCCCCATGATTCCCTGCAGTTCAGGAAATTCGTAGACCATGTGAGTCGCCAGATCAAATTTGCTCAAATGAATCGCCCGCTCCGCGCGATCGGAATCCAAATGTTCCAGAGGGCCGTCTTTCTCCAAACAGTCCAGGAAGAAACGCGCCATGCTCTTCATCCGCTCCGTTTTGTCGTTCAGAGAGCCCAGATTTTCCTGCAGAGAAATGCCGGAACATTTGGAGACATAGGATTCTAAAGGTTTTTTGAGGTCCTCTTCAAAGAAAAAACGGGCATCGCTCAAACGGGCATGCAAAACCTTCTCGTACCCTTTGCGCACGCTCTCCTGATGCTCGGAAATTCCGTTGCGGACGGCAATAAAGAAGGGCAGGAGATTCCCCTGGGCGCTCAAAACAGGGAAAAACTTTTGCTGTTTTTTCATGCAGGTGACCAGAACCTCGCGCGGCAACTCCAAAAATTTGGGATCAAAGCTGCACAAAACAGACACGGGATGTTCCACCAACCAAACCACTTCCGACAAAAGTTTCTCATCCAGATCCGCTTGTCCGCTCACACGGGCGGCCAACTGGGAACAGGAACGAAGGATCGTCTCCTGACGCGCGGCCGGATCTACCAAAACACAGTGGTTCCGCAACGTGTTCGCATAATTTTGAGGAGAAGCGATCGTGATTTTCTTGGCCGAGAGATGGGGCAACGCGAAAGTCTTATTGGAAGATTTGATATGTCCGGCCTGAACCCGCAACGTATGGTTATCAAAAAGAGCCACCAGATTGCGAACCGGCCTGGCAAAACGCAGGTACGAGCTGTCCCAAACCATTTTTTTTGGAAAAGGAATCGCGGGAATCAGGGCGGTAAAAAGTTCACGGACAATCTTTTCCGATTTCTGGCCGGGATGTTTTTTGACGACGCAAATGTATTCGGCATCTTTCTTGACGCGGATACTCACATCGTCCAAAGAAACCTGGTGAGACTGGGCAAACCCCAGCGCGGCCTGTGTCCAACGCTGGTTAGCGTCTTTGGAAACTTTCAGAGGCGGACCCCAGAGTTCCTCTTCGCTATCGTCCGATTTGGCCGGCAATCCGAAAAGGAGCAGCGAAAGCCGTTTGGGAGTGCCTAAACTCTGAACAGAGTGAACGGGCAATCGTTTGGAGCGCAAGAACTCTTCCGCAAAAGACCGCATGAAACTTAACGCGGGAGGGACGTACGCGGCCGGAATCTCCTCCGTTCCAATTTCCAGCATGGCGTTGGACCCGGGACTTTCTTTCATGCGGGAACGCCTTGGAGTTCCAGATATTTTCTGGCGACGGACGCGGCTTGAGCGCGCACCCGTCCAATCATGTGGGTACGCTCTCCAACGGAAAGTACCCCGCGCGCGTCCAAAAGGTTAAACCAGTGTGAAATGCGCAGAACGCAATCGTACGCGGGCAAAACGCAGTCTTCCCGCAAGAGACGTTCGCATTCCCTTTCTTCTTCCTGCAGTCTTTGGCGCAAGACT
>JACPSV010000192.1 GCA_016193115.1 Elusimicrobiota bacterium | reverse complement strand
TATTGGATATGGTTAGCTGCTTGGGTGGCGCTCCAGACGGCGGATTCGATGGTGGCGGGGAATGGGGTTTCTGTCCAGTCGCCGCAGAGGAAGAGGTTTTTGAGAGGGGTTTTTTGGGGCAGGCGGTTTTCGGAAAAGCCGACGCGTGGGGAGAGGGTGGCGTTCTTTTCCCTTTGAATGAGCCAATGTTGGAGCTGCGCGGAACGGCTTTCCGGGAAACAAAGGTGGAGTTCCTCCAAACACATCTTTAAAATCTCATCGTTGGTCTTGCTGAGGAATTTGTGCGCTCCGCTGATGACCAGAGCAATGTGACCTCCCGAACTCTCGGAAAATATGCAACCCTTGTTGAAGAGCCACTGCGTTTCCGTGTCCAGAAGGCCCACAAATTCCTTATCCGTGATGGGACGGTCCAACCAGAGAGAAACGGAAAATATAGGGGAGGACTGCAAATTTTTCATGCGGTAGAAAAAAGGGGTTTTCATCTGCGCGGGATCCAAAACGTTTTTCAAGACAAAAAAGGGCAGCGCGGAAACATAAACGTCGGCTGTTTTGGTGGAACCGTCCCTTAAGATAACTCCCCTCACGCGATCCCCTACGGAAAGGATTTTTGTGACTAACTTGTTTCTTTCTATCTGACCGTCCTTCGCCTTTAAATAGTTTTCTGCGGGATCTCCACATAGATCGCTCAATCCTACGGTGGAAACCGCAATGCGAGATCTTTCCTTGGAAGAGAAGAAAGCTTCCTTCAAAACCACCGCCAAAGAATCGGCCTCGGCAATAGAAGGCTGCTCATTCAACGTGGCGATCGTAATCAAGTCCCAGAAATATTTTCTGCTCCGCTCCGATTGGCCAAGCTGGGTTAACCATTGTTCTACAGTCTGTTTTTTGAGATCCGGGTTCTGGCCATTTTTCAAAGCGCGATAGACTTTGAAGAGAGCGATTCTTTCCTTTAGAGAAAGTGACTTCAGACGTATGAGACCGCTCAGGAGATGGAGCGGGGAAGGCCAAGACGAACATTTTAAATCGAAGTTCTGACCCTCTCTGTTCACAAAACTGACAGAGAGGTTTTCTTGAAATTTGAGACGCTGGAAAGAACCGATCTTCCGCAAAAACTGAAACGTATGATCGTAACATCCCATGAAAAGATGTTGGCCGTTATCTACAATGTGGCCGGTCTTGGCTTCGGAAAAAGAAGAGGCGCGGCCTCCTAACCTGCCGGACTGTTCCAGCAGAGTGACTTTGAACCCCTTCTCCGCCAATTCTACGGCGCAGGAAAGACCTGCCCATCCGGCGCCTATGACTAGGGCTGTCGGCATTTCACTTTTTACCCTCTCTATTGTTACCCCTCACCCTACCCTCTCCCTCAAGGGGAGAGGGGATAGAGATTGAGGAAGAAATGAATTTGGATTTTAGCCAGCCGCGCAGAATACAGATTAAGATCCCAGGTTTAGAGAGGCGAACTTTTTTTTCTAAGATGATGAGAGGATTTTGTTGGATCTTGCGCAGCAAAGCATAATAAATTGAGCGCATGACTTCCGCGGCAACGAGGTTGGAACGATCTTCCGCATCTAGAGCCATCCTGGAGCGATCGTAGTACAGTTGCGCTCTTTCTATTTCGTATCGGATCAGATTTTTCAGTTCCTTTCGTTTATCCTCTATCAGTGATTGGGGATTGGTCACTGCAGCGCGAAAACTTTCCATGCTAAAATCAAACCTTCGTAAATCCATCACTGGGATATAGACTCTGCCTCGATCCGCGTCCGTTCGCACGTCTCTCAAGATGTTGGTGAGTTGGAACGCCAGTCCAAGGTTCACCGCGTATTCTCTGCTCTTCGGGTTCCTGTACCCGAACACCGCCAGACACATCAATCCAACCACGCCCGCCACCCGGTAACAGTAGGGGTAGAGATCCGCAAACGTGGGATAAGAATCCTTTTCCAAGTCCATCCGAACCCCTTCGATCAGATCTAGAAAATAGTTTTGCGGGATCGAGTATTGGGAGACGACAATGGAGAGTTCCTGTAAAACCGGGTGATCGGACTCACCCCTAAAAGCGCGCAGAGTTTCTTCTTTCCAGAGCGACAATTGGGTCTGGATTTTCTCTTTATCTTCGGAGGTTACGGATTGGTCTACGATATCGTCCGTGAGACGACAGTAAGCGTAGATCACGGTCAAAGCGTTCTGTTTCTCTTTAGGGAGAAACAAAAAAGAAGGAACAAAGTTCGAACCGCTGTTTTGCGTCACTTTCTTTGAATGGGGAAACGCGTGTGTCATAAGGACAATGGCTCTAAAGAGCCGGGAAGGAAAGATTTGAGAAGCAGGACAAATTTATCTCCCGTCGTGAGGACGGGACGTCGCTTAAAAACGTCGTAGCGGTTTCGGACAATTTTGCGCAGGATGGAGGTTCCTCCTAGCCAGGTGAGACGCATCTCCCATTTCAAATCTTTGCCCACGGAATCGCACAGAGGCAATCCCTCGTTGAAAAGAGCGGCCGTATGCTGGACGCAGGATTCGAGCAGGAACTGAAGCGCAACGGTGCCTTCCCCGGCGCGGATATCCTCTTCGGAAACGCTAAAACGCCGCATCTGATCTTGAGGCAGGTAGATCCGGTTCTTGGCAAAATCAATGGCAATATCCTGCCAGAAGTTCGCAAGCTGAAGAGCCGTGCAAATTTTGTCGGAGAGAACGTGCAAAGATTCTTCCCGATACCCAAATATCAAAAGCACTAAACGTCCAACCGGATTTGCGGAATGTCTGCAATAATGGAAAACTTCGTCAAAATTGAGGTAACGGTTCTGGCGAACGTCCATGCGGTACGCCGTCAAAAGATCTTTCAAAAGTTGAACTGGAATCTCCAATTTTTGAATCGTCTCCGAGAGAGCAATAAAAACAGGGTGTTCCGCAGAGCCCCGCGCGCACTGGTCTAGATTTTTCTCCCAATCGTCTAACTGTTTCAAACGGCGGTCGAGATCGTCTTGCGTTTCCGAAGGGTTCCGTCCCTCGTCCGCGAAATCGTCTGCCGTGCGGGCAAAGGCATAGATGGCCCATACGTATTTCCGTTTTTCCCGCGGGATCAGAAAGGACCCTACGGGAAAATTTTCGTAATGGTTCTTGGTTAACTGTTCACAATAAGAAAAAGAGTCTTCTGGTGACATCATGAAATTTGAATCCCGCTCGCGCGCGTTAAACGATCCATCACGGCCAAACCGATCCCGCTCCGACCCACAGATTCTACCAGAAGTACATCCACTCCTGCTTTCTCCGCGTTAAAGAAAGAAGCGTAGAGGTGGCGCGCATATTCTTCATAACTTTCAGAAAACTTCCGCTTAAAAATAATCTCGTCCCATGGAGGGATCCTCTTGAGATGGGATAATACACCCAACTTTTTGCTCTTCATTCGCCAACCCTGCAATACAGTTTCCCATTCTTCGGGCGGAACCAGAACAACTTGGCACTACGGCACATAGTGACGGTGCTTGGTGCCAGGTGAAATCGCTTTTCTACTCCCACTTTTGTGAGAATTTATTTGGATTTCCGGAAGGACTGTTTTTAACTCCTCTGCTGTCACGCATCCCGGCCTCAAAATCTTAAAAGGACGATGCGCCAAATCCACCACGGTAGACTCCAACCCAAAATCGGATTGGCCGCCGTCCAAAATCAGGTCTGCTTTTCCTCTCATTTCATGCAGGACATCTTCATGACGGGTTGGGCTGGGGCGGCCGGAACGGTTGGCACTGGGAGCGGCGATGGGCTCTTTGAGAGCGCTTAGGAGTTCTGTGGCGACCGGATGGCG
>JACPSV010000191.1:6064-6809 GCA_016193115.1 Elusimicrobiota bacterium | reverse complement strand
TGGTTGCGCGGGTGCGGGCAAGGCTGTTTTGATCTCCGCTTTCCCGCCGCCATAGGAGTATGCGCGCGGGCCTTCCAGGGAAAATCCGCCGGAACGACCGCTTTTTTCTCCGCTGGGGAGAGAGGTTGGAATGGCCGGCGACCGGGAGGGGGAGGGTTTGGAGGCGTCCATCAAAACCTCGCCGGACGATCGTGAAGAAGGGATATTCCCGATCTCAGGCAAAGGGGCGGGTGATCGGCCCGCAAGGCCTTTGTCTTGTAGAGTTGGTTCCTGGATCTTGAGTGGAGAAGGGACTGAAGGGGATGGTACCGACCTTCGCCCCACCTCTTCCAGATTGATCGCGGAATCTTGCAGGGCAGAGACCGGGCCTTTCTCCATGGGAGAAATTTTAGGAATCTCCATGATTTTCGAGAGAGGGGAAGATCGGGACGCGTCTAACTTAATTTCCGGAGCATGGATGGGGATCGCTAACTTTTTTTCAATCAGAGGCGCATCTAAAATGGGTTGGGCTTGCCGCATTTTAGGCGAGATCACAACCTCTTTCAAAGATTCGAATTGAGGCGATTTCCGGAAAATAGGAAGAGCCATCTTTAAAAAGTCGAGAGCGCTTTTGGGTTTTTCAAACACCGGAATTTCCGAAACGGGTTTGGGAGACTCCGGTTCTATGAAATCAACGCTTTGCAGGGTGGTCACCGCCAAACTCTTTTTTGTGGATCCCTGATGCCAGAGGAAACCGAACGGAAGG
>JACPSV010000191.1:0-6009 GCA_016193115.1 Elusimicrobiota bacterium | reverse complement strand
GCCAGACAGAAAGCAATTTGAAGTTTCCCAAATTCTTTTTGGGAGTAAAGCCCGTAGGGAGTTCCCCAAAGAGTTTGTCCTGTCCTTTGCGCGGCGGTGTTTAAGGTCATCGCCGGTACCCCGATTCTTTGGGTTCCGTGGCAATGTCAATCGTTTTGGATCCGGACCCCTTGGCCAGACGCATGACCAGCAGAAGATTTTCATGCAGGCTCTCTTTGTCCGCTTTGATGATCACGTGTTTTTCTCCGGAAGATTGGATCTTATTTTTGAGAACTTGTTCCAAATCGGAAGCAGAGACAATCTGTTCGTTCACCGCCATCGTCCCGTCCGACGTGATCGTTACGGTGACGTTTTCTCTCTCTTCCCCTTCTTTCGTATGCGTTTGGGGCAAGTTCACTTTCAAAGAAGGCAACTCAAAAAGAGGAGCCGTCACCATGAATATGATCACGAGCACGAGACCCACGTCCACCAAAGGCGTGACGTTGATTCCCGTCACCAGATCGTCCTGGGAAGAGCTTTGCATCCCCACGGTTAGTTGGAGTCCCCTTTGTTTAGGATGGCCACCTTTTTTGCGCCCGCCTGTTTTGCCAGGTCCAGAAGCTCGACGACTTGCCCGACCCGGTTCTTCTTGCCGGCTTGCAGGCTGAGCAGGCCGTCTTTACTTTTTTCCAGACTTTCTTTCAGGACGGAAAAAAAATTCTCAACCGCAACTTCCGAGCCATTCACAAAAATCTTGTTTTCTTCCGTGAGAAGAACCTGCACGTTCTCCTCCAAAGAACTTTTTCCCGTAGCCGCTCCGGCGCGGGATTCCGTGACTTGTAAGCTGGCTTGTAACATGAAGGGAGAGACAGCCATAAATATGATCACCAAAACCAGAGCCACGTCCACCAGAGGAGTCACGTTGATCTCCGTGATCGGTTCCTCATCCAAAGCGGTTTCCGTCCTGTGCGCCCTTTGAGGCGAGTGCGCCCAGACCGCGACCTTCGATTCGCTTTCTAAAGAAAGATCGTCGCTTTTTTTGGATTCTTTCTCATTTTCCATTGGCGCTATGCAGTACAACCAACAGCCGGATAGAGGAAACTTCCAGGATCGTCGCCATCTCTTTCACCCGTTTCATAAAATAGTTGTAAACCACCACGCTGGGGATCGCCACCAAAAGTCCCGCCGCAGTCGCCACGAGGGCTTCGGAAATGCCGGCCGCTACCACCGCAGGCCCGCCGCTGCCGGAAACAGCCAGATCATGGAACGCTTTTATAATTCCCACCACGGTTCCAAACAGTCCAATAAAAGGAGCCGTGTTGCCCAACGTTCCCAAAATACCCAGATATTTTTCCAGAGCCAGCCGCTGCTCCATGCGCGCAGCCGTGAGAAGTTCGTCCAGTTCCACCTTCGCTCTGTGACGGTTGACGACCGCCGTTCTCACCAGGTCGGGGATCGGTCCTGGTTGGGAACCCACGCTTGAGAGAGCTTCCTCTTCGTTCCCTTTTTGCAGGGCGGACTGCATCTTCTCTAAAATGCCCATAAACTTTTCCGGATTAAACTTAATTTTTCTGTAGTAGAGCCACCGTTCCAGAGCGACCGTCAACGAAATCAAAGAGCATCCTAAAAGAATCCACAACGTAAAACTTCCAAAAAATGTCTGAATCAGATCAATCTCGCCCACTGGACCCTCCCGTAGATTTCGGCTCATTCGCGTTCCCGCTGGCCGGATAATTTTCCCGAAGATATTTGGCGCGCGCGCGGAAACTCGCGCTGATTTGAGGCGATCCGCCCACGCGGCTGCCTTCTTCATAGGTTTGCGCGGCATCTTTCCAACGCTCGCCTTTCTCATAAATTTCGCCCAGTTTGCGGAACGCTTCCAATTTCCAGAGAGGGTTGCGGGTAGAAGAGCCCGTCAGTTTCTTTAAGGTCTCAATCGCTTCGCTCGTTCGCTCCAAACCTAAGTAACTTTCCGCAATCAGATAGATCACTTCCAGCTTTTGTTCGTCCGCGGGGAGAAGCTTGGTCTCCAGATCTTTCAGGATCGCGATCGCTTCCGCGTGCTGCTGTAAACTCTGTTTAATGCGCGCCACCTCCAAAAGAGCGAAGTTTGCGTTCGCATCGTTAGGATAGGTGAGGGCAAATTTGTAGTAGGAGTCTGCCGCGGGAACCAGTCGCAGAAGTTTTTTTTGCGCGAGAGCCAGATTAAAAAGACCGGCGCTGGCAAATTCGCTGTTCCCGTGACGGAGCGACAAATCCTCATAAGCGCCGATGGCGCCTTCGAGGTTCTGGACATTGTAGTAGGCGGTTCCCAGATGGAAAAGGGCGGCCGGAACGAACTCGGAGTCCGGGAAATTTTCAATAAATCTTTTGAAAGCGAGGATCCCGTCCGGATAACGTTTGAGAAGATAAGACGACTCGCCGGCGTAAAACTGGGATTCGGCGGTGTGCGGATTGCTGGGGTAAGAAAAAGAGAGTTTTTCAAATTCTTTGACGGCGCTTTCGTAATCTTTTAGGTTGAATAGCCTGCGCGCCAGACGGAACAGGCACTCCGCGGCCAGATCGCCTTTAGGCAGGTCGCCCGCCAATCGTCTAAAGACGTCCGTCCATTTTTGTCTTTCTAAATCGGTCACTCCGCCGCGGGACTCCAGCCGGTCCACGGAAGACTCCAGAAGATCAAGGGTCTCATTCGATTTGGGATCGGCGGGGTAACGTTTAAGAAAGTTCTCCAACTCCGGAACGGATTTGTCATATTGACCCGCGTTGTAATAGGACTGACCGATGCGCAGCATGGTTTCCAGACGGCGCGCGCTGAAAGGGTACTGATCCAGTATTTTTCTAAAAGTTTCGATCGCTTTGTCCTGTTTCTGAGCGCGGAAATAGGTGTCCGCAATTTGAAAAACAGCTTCTTCCGTGCGTTCGTCTTTGGGAAACCTTTTTTCCATGTCTTCCCAGGCCGCAATCGCCTGAGAATAATATTCCAGCCGGTAGTAGCAGAGACCAATGCGGTACATGGCTTCCGTCACGTCGCTGGAGTCCGGCGATTCCCGGACAAACTGTTCGTAGTTCGGAATGGCGTCCAGATACTTCTTTTGATTGAAGAGGGCGTTGGCCACCTCAAAACTTCCCGAAGTCATTTTTGGGAAAGCAATCCCTTCCGGCAATTTCACAGACCTCATTTTCTCCCGCGTGGTTTGGGCGCGCGCGTAGTCGCCTAACTGGAAATAAGACCAGTACAATCCGTCGTAAGCGTAAAGGCTGGCCGGCTGAGTGGGATAGAGAGAAAGGATATTTTGGAAGACTGCGATCGCTTCGGAATATTGCTTTTGGATGTAGTAGGAGTCCGCAAGGTAGAGGAGACTGATCGCCCTCCATTTAGATTCCGTGGGCAGAAGCGATTTTAAGATGTAGGTGTATCCGGAGGTGAGCTGGCTGTAGTTCTTCTGCAAGTAACGGGTTCGGTTCAAGAGAGACATGGCTGCTTCACCCGCGTCGGTCTTGGGGGAACGATCAAAGGCCTGTTGGTACGCGATCGCGGCGTCTTCCGCTCGCCCTGTCCGATTGTAGGCGTCTGCCATGAAGAGATAAGCGTACGGAATCCAGGGGTGGAACGGATCCCATTCCACAAACCTCTGGAAAGCGTTCAGAGATCCCGTGTAGTTTCCTTGCGAGTAGGTGACCGCGCCCAATTTGTATCGTGAGAGCGTGGTGACGGGCGCGTTCGGCAGGGCCGAGATCAGTTGTCCGTAAGAGAAACTGGCCTCTTTGAGTTGCTGGGTCAGGCGGTAAGACTCTGCGATAAAATACATGCTTAAAGACGCAAATTCGCCGGAAGGGAACTCTTTTAGAAGGGAATAAAAACTTTCGCGGGCAGCCGTATAATCTTCCCTCAAAAAGTGGCAGGCCGCGATCTTATAAAGCGCCGCCTCTTTCAGAGCGCTTCGAGGATAGAGTGAGAGAAAATTTCCGTACTCCTGGGTCGCGCCCAGATAGTTTTTGGAGAGGAATATGGATTCGGCCACAAAGTAAGCGGCGCGCTCGGCGAACCGGTGACCTTTATATTCATCCGCGACCTTCTTAAATTTTGACGCGGCTTCCAGAGGTCTCCCAATTTGGATTTGCGCCTGAGCCGCGTAGTAAAGACCTTCGGCGTTGTTCACTTTGTTCAGACTTTCGATCGCTTCCGTGTATTTGCCCGACTGAAACTGGATCGTGCCTAAAAGAAAATGAACCCTGGGATCGTCCTGGTACCAAGGGGAACCGCTCAGCAGTTTCCGGATTTCCGATTCGGCGGAAGAGAGGTCCCCGCTCGGGATGTAACATTGGGCGGCGCTAAAAAGCGCTTCACCGCTCAGATAGCTGTGCGGGAACTCTTTCTTGAGCCGGCGGAAGAGCAGGAGCGCGGTGGCGTAGTCCGTCCGGTTGTAATAACATTCCGCCATCCGGTAGAGAGCGGTGTCGGCCAGTCCGCTCTTCTTATATTTCTTGTGAAGAACTTTCCGGTACTGTTCGATCGCTTCCGAGAATGTGGCCCGCTCGATTTCCTCGCCGTTTTTTTTCCGCAATTTTTCGTCCGGGAAATCGGCGCCCAGATACTTGATCCGGTCAATGCGGTCTAAAAAACCTTTGCTCAAATTCTTGATTTTGCCCGTATTTTCTTTGATCCAGACGGATTCGTCCGGCGGGTTTCCCGTTTTAAGTTCTTTTAAGGATTCCTGGAATAAGGATTCGGCTAAGAGAAACTGGGCGTCGGCGGCCAGAGGGCTGTTGGGATAGTTCGCAAGGAAAGTTTGAAACGCTTTCCATGCGGAAACCCTTTTATCTTTTTCCCAGAAGAGTTTGACGCCCAGATGAAACTGATCTTTTTCGGAGAGAACCACCGTTTGGGAGAATAGAGGACTCTCCGGACTGTTTTGGCAGCGGATCAGGGACGGCCATAGCACGCATTGGAGCAAAAAAAATAGAGCCGCCGTTCTTTGAGAACGCGATGGGAAAAAAACCATTTGGAGAATTCTAACAGGTTTCCCCCCCACAAGTCAAATTTCAAATTTTGAGAGCTTTGCCTTGGGAGTGGGCGACGAGGGTTTGGGTTTGGAGGTGCGCTAGTTCCGGAGGCAGATGCAGCGAGGATAGGTTTGGGGACGAGCCGTCTCTGAAGAGCCAGGCTTTCATGGTTACAATTCTTTTATCCTCATCGGACAAGTGACCGGCGATGGTCAACTTTTCGCCCACTTTTGCGGTGGCGACGTAGCGAATCGTCATCTCCGCCGTCAGAGCGCAACCGTAAACACACCAGGCAAGACGCGTCATGGCTTCGTCCAGCAACGTCGCCAGAATACCGCCATGAACAATTCCTTTCCACCCTTGGTGTTCTCTCTCGGGCACGAATTCCGCCAACGTGGTCCGTCCTTGTACGCGCCAATGGATCTTAAGTCCCTTCTCATTCTCGGAACCGCAAGCGAAACAGTGGTGGTCGTCTATCAGCTCGATTTTCATGGGAGTCGCAACTCTTTTTTGAGAAGATCTCGAAACTTTGCATGGAGAATTTGAGATAAATTCCCCGGTTTCCCATCTCCAATTTTACTTTTCTCAACGCGAACGACCGGCATCACTTCCATTGTCGTGCTGGTCAGGAAGACTTCGTCTGCGCTCAAGACTTCTTTAGTATCCAGATGGGTTTCGCGCACGGGAATCTTGGCGTCTTTGGCGACCTCAATCACCGCGCTGCGCGTGACGCCGTCTAAAATCCCGCAGCTCAAATGGGGTGTTTTCACAACGCCATTTTTAATGATGAAAAGATTGCTGATCGTGCCTTCCGCCACGCGGCCATCCAGATTGAGAAAGATCCCTTCGAATGCGCCCTTTTCCAAAGTTTCCATTTTTGCGAGAATTCCGTTCAAACAGTTGGTCACTTTGAAGGCGGGGTTTAAGGAATTGGGATGATTGCGTCGGACGCGGGCAAAAGCGATCCGGACGCCATTCTTCCATAGTTCCGGCAGATCTTTACGAATCGGAGCCGCAAACAGGACC
>JACPSV010000190.1 GCA_016193115.1 Elusimicrobiota bacterium | reverse complement strand
GTTTATCGGCGGAAGAATTCCCATTGACATTGGGGGGAAATGGGGTTATTGTATAGTACGAGGATATGGTCACCAAACGACTCTTTCTAGGCGATAGGGAAGAAGCGCTCCACTTGTGTGGGGAACACGATACCAACCTGAAAACCCTGGAAAAGAGGTTGGGCGTGCAAATCTTCGCACGTTCCTCGACGTTAGCTATCCGCGGTAACGTGCGTAAAGTGGATGAAGCGCTCTCTTATTTACAGGATATGAGAGAAAAGATTCATCAAGATAAATTGGAAATGGAAAAACAGAAAGTCCGGACCGGAGAGCATAAAATTGAAACAGAACATACTCTCTTCCCGCGTCCCGAAGGATCTATGGAAGAACCGCTCTATTTGGCGGCCAACGGTAAAAAAATATATCCCCAATCCGTTCAGCAGAAGAAGTATGTGGAAGCGATTGAAAAGTTCGATCTCGTGATGGCTGTGGGCCCTGCGGGAACGGGGAAAACTTTTCTGGCGGTGGCTTCTTCCCTGAAAGAGCTTCTCTCCGGGCGCGTGAGAAAGATCGTTTTGACCCGCCCTGTGGTGGAAGCGGGGGAAAAACTGGGTTTCCTGCCGGGCGACTTTTATGACAAGGTGGATCCCTACTTAAAACCTCTTTACGACGCCTTTCATCTTCTCTTAGGGCAGGAACGGTTTCGCATCTACAGGGAAGATGAGACCATCGAGATCGTTCCCTTGGCTTACATGAGGGGAAGAACTTTGGAAAATTCCTTCGTCATCCTGGATGAGGCGCAGAATACCACCCCGGAACAGATGAAGATGTTTCTGACTCGGATGGGGTTTCGTTCCAAAATGGTTGTGACCGGAGACATCACCCAAATTGATTTGGATTTTAAGACGCGTTCCGGTTTTGTCCATAGTTTGAAAATTTTGAAAAATATTCCCGAGATTCATGTCGTCCAGTTCTCGGAACAGGATATTGTCCGCCACCCGCTGGTCCGTAAAATTTTGCGCGCTTACAGTTCCTCAGAAGAAGGTCCCAGCTCTCCATCCTGATTCATTGATGAAGGTACGCCTCTTTGCCCGCGTGCAGATATCCTATCAGAAAGATCTGTTGAAGTTTGCCAACCAAATCTGTCGCTCCGTGAAGAATTTGCGTCGGAATGGCGAGATCTCCATCGTTTTTTTTTCCGATCGTGAAATACGGACCATTAACCGCCGCTTTCTGGGAGAGAACCGTCCCACGGACGTGATTGCCTTTCCCTACGCGCGCTCTAGTTTAATCTCCGGAAAAGATTCTGCTCCATTTGCGGACATCGCACTCTCTCTGGATACGGCCAGACGGCAGGCGCGGGAAGGAAAACATGCGGAGGTTCAGGAATGCGCGCTTCTGATTTTGCACGGATTGCTCCATCTTGCGGGCTATGAGGATGGGACGCGGGCGAAAAGGGAAAAAATGTTCGCGATGCAGAAAAAAGTGTTCAGAGCGGTTCGTCCGGAACTAGCTCCTCCGGATTTCGCCTGATTTCAGTCAATTTTAATATATGGTAAAATCTCTAAGTGATGTTTGAAGCCATTGGCGTTGAGCTGGTATTAATTCTCATCTTAATTCTATTGAATGGTTTCTTTGCAGGTTCGGAAATTGCCGTCGTCTCTTCCCGCAGAAGCGCCCTCCACAGAATGGCTAAAGATGGAAAACATGCGGCCTCCATTGTTTCCAAGTGGTTAAAGGAACCAGAAGATTTTCTGGCGACAGTTCAAATCGGCGTCACAGTGGTGGGAGTGTTGGCAGCCACTGTTGGCGGAGCGACCGCTATTCAGTTCTTAAAACCGGAGCTTGAAAAGCTAGTTTGGATAGGTCTTTGGGCAGAACCCATCGCCATCATGCTGTTTGCGCTGGCCATTACTTATTTGTCCCTGGTATTGGGAGAGTTGGTGCCTAAATCGCTCGCTTTAACCCACAGAGAAGGCATGGCCTTATTCATCGCTCGCCCAATTCTGTTGTTATCCAAAATAGCCACTCCGTTTGTTCATATTTTGACCGGTTCCACCCGCTTGATCTTGCGCCTTTTAAGACAAAAAGAAATTCCCAAAGAAATGTTTGTGTCTGAAGAGGAGATCAGGTTTTTAATCAGCGAGGGCGCCTCTCAAGGCATCTTTGACCAAACAGAACAGCAAATGATTCCCAAAGTATTTGATTTTGCGGAAGTGAAAGTTAAAGATTTAATGATCCCTAAAGAAAAAATTTCT
>JACPSV010000189.1 GCA_016193115.1 Elusimicrobiota bacterium | reverse complement strand
CCGTGCCCCAACTGGGCGCCGCTTTGAAGGTGGTGCAGTGTCCCGCCAACCACAAACGTGGGGTCCAACCCCGCGCCCTGAAGCAGGGAAGCAATCATGGAGGTCGTGGTCGTCTTACCGTGAGTGCCCGTAACCGCGATTGTATATTTGAGGCGAGCTAACTCCGCCAACATTTCAATCCTAGGGATGACCGGAATTTTCTTCTTTTGGGCAAACCTGACTTCCGGATTGCTCGCCTGCACGGCCGTGGATGTAACCACCACTTGCGCTGAACCGACATTTTTTTCCTGGTGGCCGTAGGTCAATTTCGCGCCCAGATTCTTTAACCGTTCCGTCACGTCGCTGGATTTGAGGTCAGAGCCGCTAACCTGGTACCCTAAATTCAAAAGTACCTCGGCGATGCCGGACATGCCGGAACCGCCTATGCCTACGAAATGAATCTGTTGTATCGTCTTAAACATTTAATCGGCTCGCAAAATTGCGCATTTCAGATAGTCTGTTTCCGGCATGGAGACTAAAATGGGGTGATCCCGGGACTGGCCCCGCATCTCCAACAATCGTATTCTCCTGCCCGCGTCTTGCGCCGCCCGGCTGACCATCTCCAAAAAACCGGATCGCGAGACATGGTAAGAACAGGAAGAGCTAAAAAGAATCCCTCCTTCGCTTAAAAGAGAGATCGCTGTTGCATTGAGCTTCTGATACTTCCGTAACGCGCTGAACAAATGCTTCTTGGATTTTGCCAACGCCGGAGGATCCAAAACGATTATATCAAATTTGCGTTTTTCTTTTTGAAATCTCTCTAAAATCTCGGACACGTCTTCTCGAATGAGAGAAACTTCTTTCCCCTGATCCGCAAAATTTCTCTTTAACATTTCTCCCGCTGGAACGGAAGATTCTATGGCCGTTACCGAGCTCGCGCCTGCGCAAGCGGCATACAAACCGAACCCGCCCGTATAAGAGAAACAGTCCAGAACCGTCTTTCCGGAAACGTAGTCTTTCAACCGTTCGCGATTTTCCCTCTGGTCAAAAAAGAAACCCGTTTTCTGTCCTTGCTGGACGTCCACAAAAAAATGGAGAGTTTGATCGCCAAATTTTTGATTCACCCTACTATCCTTCGGTATTTCGCCGGAAACTACCCGGACATCTTCCGGAAGATTTTCCAATGAGCGGATGGAACTGTCATTCTTATATAGGACACATTCTAAGTCCAAGTTGTTCCTCAAACCGTTCAGGACTTTTTCTAACAACAAGTCCATGCCCAAACAAGAGGATTGAACCACCGCCGTTTTTCCAAAACGATCCACCACCAAACCCGGCAAACCATCCGACTCCCCGAATATCAAGCGGTAAGCGTCTTCATCCGGGAAAAGGGACTTCCGGCAAAGGAAAGATTTCTCTATCGCGCGAGAGAAAAATGCGTCATCCAGCTCTTCATCCTGTCTTGTCAGAAGCCGGATGGAAATGAGAGAATGCGGATTACAAAATCCCCTGCCTAAAAATTTGTCGCGGTGATTATAAAGGTCTATGAGGCAGCCGGGCGAAAGGGCGCCTTCATAAGCGGCGATCTCATTGGAAAAAACCCAGAGGTGCCCATTCAAGATTCTTTCTTCATGACCCGTCTTAAGAAAAACTTTGGGGTAAGCCAGCACTAGGGTTCAACAGGAAAAAAGGTCGCAGCTCCGTCCTCCGTCTCCCAAACGGTCACGGAGTGAGGCGGAAAGGCGGGAAAAATAGTGCGGATCTCCTCACAAATCCAACGGGCAATGTTTTCCGCGGAAGGATTGAGGCGCGTAAAAGGAGGGATCTCATTGATATTCTTGTAGCCGATTTTTTTCAAAACATTCTCCAAGGCCTGATGCGCTTCCGCAAAATCCACAAGATATTCCTCAGGTTGAACGAGTTTCGGGCCGCGGAACTTGATTTGTACTTTCCAGTTGTGGCCGTGAAGATCTTCGTCCTTTCCATGGTAGTTGCGCAAAAAGTGAGCGCTGGAAAACTTTTTTTCTATGATTACCTCATACACAGGTACATTCTACCAAAAATAGATTTGCTATAATCGGATTTTATCAAAATGACGCCTCTGATGATTCGTTCCCTGACTCCTGAGGATATTCCCGAATTGGTCTTGATTGATTCGATCTCGAATAGTCCGCCCTGGTCGCAACGCATGTTTGACCAAGAACTGGAGTCCTCGTTTTCCTTGCAGGCGGTAGCGGTTTTAGATGAAAAGCCCGTT
>JACPSV010000188.1 GCA_016193115.1 Elusimicrobiota bacterium | reverse complement strand
GCCCGCTGGTTTCCCAGCCGATTCACGATGTTAAGCGACCGTTTCGTGAGTCAAAATGGCGTCTTGATCATGGGTATATCCGGGCTCATTTTAATGCTTTTAACTCATGGATCCGTTCGATACCTGGTTATACTCTACAGTATCAACGTTTTTATCACATTCGTGCTTTCCCACTTGGGAATGGTGCGTCACTGGTACAAAAATCGGGCGCGCGTCCAGGAATGGAAAGAAAAAATTCTGATCTGCGGCACAGGTTTGCTCCTGACGAGTTTCATTCTTATCTCTGTTATATTATTGAAATTCAACGAAGGGGGATGGCTGACACTTTTAATCACTTCCACCCTCATCGTCTTTGCCTTGCTCATAAAACGCCATTACCAGCAAACAGCTCTCCTGCTCAAAAGGTTACAGGAACTGGTGGTCAGCGCCATGATTTCCATAGAAAATGTCCTGCCGGAAACAAAGAAGGAGATCGCCTGCGACTCCAAAGCAAAAACGGCTGTGATTCTTGTGAACGGGTTCAATGGATTGGGTTTGCATACTTTATACGGCGTGATTCGTCTCTTTGGCGGACTATTTAAAAATTTCGTTTTTATTCATATCGGGGTGATTGATTCCGGCACGTTCAAGGGAGCGGCAGAGGTTGAAAACTTGCAAGCCCAGGTTAAAAAGGATGTGGAAAAATACGTTCACTATATGAATCACCACGGTTTCTATGCGGAAGCCCATTCTTCCATTACGAATGATATCGTGGACGAAGTGGCGGAGATCGCTCCCAAAATACTGGCGCGTTTTCCGAACGCGGTCTTTTTTGGCGGACAACTCGTATTTCCCAAGGACTCCTTCTTCACGCGACTCCTTCATAACTATACTGTTTTCGCCATGCAGAGAAGGTTCTACCATCAAGGAATTACGATGGTCGTGCTTCCCATCCGTGTATAAAACTTTTTTCAAAAAGGTATTGACACGTTTTTCACCATTTAATACAATGGGACAAAATACAAGGATGTATTTCGCCGGGACGGTGGGGTCCTTTCGGTTCTGAAAGCAGAATCGGGGGGCTTTTTGTTGGCGGTGCAAATTGTAGGCGTATTCGCCATCTTGGAATCACAATAAATTATATACGGACAAAGAAGTCCTAGCAGCTCTTAGCACAAAAGAGATGATAGGGCTTTTATTTTTTTAAGGAGGAACCGAACTATGTTAGGCACACTGAAGAAGTACTGTCGAACCGTGCTGCTCGCGATGGGCACACTGGCGGTGTTGACCCCGCTCTTATTCGCCGAAGGGGAATCTCCGGCTTTTACGCCGGAGCTGGCAGACGCGATCGGCAACAGCAAAGTCATGGCTGACACGCTCTGGACTCTCGTAACCGCCATGCTCGTCTTCTGGATGAACGCCGGTTTCGGCATGTTGGAAGCAGGACTCCAGCAGGCTAAGAACTGCGTGAACATCTGCGCTAAGAACTTTGTGGTGTTTGCCATCGCTTCAATGGCTTTCTGGGTGATTGGGTGGGGCTTGATGTTCGGCAGCGGCAACGGTTTCCTTGGGTTAGACGGTCTTTGGTTTGTGGGCGGAGCGGATAACAGCCCTCTCACCGGCGATGCCTATCAAGGCGCCTACTCTTCGATTGCTTGGACAGGCGTTCCTCTCTGGGCAAAATTCTTCTTCCAACTCGTTTTCGCGGGAACAGCAGCTACGATCGTTTCCGGCGCGGTCGGCGGAAGAATTATTTTTACCTCTTTTGTCGCATTCTCGTTCGTTTTAGTGGCAATCCTGTATCCGATTACAGGCCACTGGATATGGGGCGGCGGATGGTTGGCGGCTCGCGGATTCTGGGACTTTGCCGGATCCACCGTGGTTCACTCCGTGGGCGGATGGGCTGCTCTGGCGGGCATTTTGGTGCTGGGTCCAAGGATCGGCAAGTTCCGGTCTGATGGGAGCGTCAATCCCATTTACGGACACAACATGGCTCTCGCAACTCTAGGCACTTTCATTCTTTGGTTGGGATGGTTCGGGTTTAACCCCGGTTCCACCATGGCGGCAGTGCCGGCAGACATGGCCCGCATTTGTGTGACCACCAACATGGCGGCAGCGGCAGGAACAGTTGCTTCCTATCTAACAGCCTGGCTCTTGCTGGGAAAGCCGGATCTTTCCATGATTCTGAACGGCTGTTTAGCGGGCCTTGTGGCGATCACAGCTCCTTGCGCTTTTGTGAGCGTCGGCTCTTCCGTTGTCATCGGTTTAGTCGCAGGTGTTTTGGTCGTCTTCGCGGTTCTATTCTTCGACAAAATACAAATTGACGATCCCGTGGGAGCCCTTTCCGTACATTTAGCCAACGGCATTTGGGGAACTTTGAGCGTGGGACTATTTGCCAGCGCCCCTTTTGCGGGCGGTGCGGCACAACCCCCTCTAGGTCTTCTCTACGGCGGAGGACTCAAATCTTTCATTGACCAGCTTATCGGTGTGGCCGCAGTCGGCGTTTTCACGTTTGTGGTCAGCTATATCGTGTGGCAAGTCATCAAGACTGTGATCGGCATTCGAGTGAGCCGGGAAGAAGAGATTCGTGGTTTGGATATCGGTGAGCACGGCATGGAAGCCTATGCGGACTTCCAGATTTTCACCGCAAAATAAACAGACCCTGCTCGACTTAAAGGAATATTGATTAAGGAGGATTTATGACCATGAAATTAGTGACCGCAATGATACAACCGGAAAAGTTGCCGGACGTAAAAAAAGCGTTGTTCGAAGCCCAAATCCATAAGATGACCGTGACCAACGTGGTCGGGGCCGGGCAACAAAAAGGATTCACGGAAAGTTATCGCGGCGCGATTGAAGAGGTGAACCTGCTAAAAAAGGTGAGACTTGAAATCGCCGTCAACGATAATTTCGTTCAGCCCACTGTGGACGCCATCATCAAAGGCGCCCGAACGGGCAACATCGGCGATGGCAAAATCATCGTCACGAATTTGGAGCAATGTATCCGGATTCGGACGGGCGAAACCGGCAGCGCAGCGATCGGCTAATTCCTTTTGAAGTTGCATAAGGAATCAGTTTTTGCTACATTGACACGCAATCTTCATGCTACATTGACACGCAATCTTCAAACAAACAACAAGGAGGAACCAATGAAAAGAAGTCTCAACACATTCGCAAGCTTCAGTTCCATCGTGGGACTGTTGTTAACATCGGCTATCGCCGTTCAAGCTGAGGGACCAAGAATCAGTGGATTCATAGATACCACGTTCAATTACGACCTCAACAAACCGGGCAGCCGAATCACCGCAGGCCGTTCGTTTGACAGAAAAACGGACTCGTTTCTTCTGAACGCGGTGCAGATCAACTTCGATGGATCCGAGAAAGAAGGGATCGGGTACTATGGCGAACTCGCTTTCGGAACCGACGCTTCTGTCTACAAGTCAGCCGGTACGGGCGCAGACGCCGGATTGCCTGGCGCTCCTTCAACCGTAGCGTACAACCTCGAAATCCAGGAAGCGTTCGTGACCTACAAGTGTCCTCTCACGGGCATCCAACTCAAGGCCGGAAAATTTGTAACTCAACACGGCATTGAAGTGATTGAGTCCAAAGACAACTTCACAATCACGCGCGGACCCATATTCGGTCTGTTTGAGCCCTACACTCATGTGGGCGCTATGGCCGGATACGCGTTCGGAATGGGAGATGTCTGGCTCGGAGTTGTGAACGGCTGGGACTTGCATATTGACAACAACAAGGGAAAGTCTCTGGTCGCAAGAGTTGGACTCAACCCCAGCGACAAGTCTTTCGGATCCTTCTCCATGACTCACGGAGCGGAGAAACTGAACAACACTCTGGACGCACGCAC
>JACPSV010000187.1 GCA_016193115.1 Elusimicrobiota bacterium | reverse complement strand
TGAGTACGGAAGAACTGTTGGAGAAACGGTACCAGAAGTACCGGAAAATGGGTGTGTGGAAAGAGACGATCCAGAAAAAGGCGGGAACACGGACTCAAAAAAAAGCGGAAAACGGAAGTCGGCCAAAAAGCCAAAAAAATTCAAAGGAGTCATAGGAGGCGGTATCATGGTGGTCGCAGAAGCAGTTCCAAGCAAAGTTTCAACAAAAGACTTTTTTCTTCATTTGACGCCGGGGAAACTGACGGGTTTGAAAAATGTTTCCGATGCGCAGGGAAGACTGAAGGTGTTGGCGTTAGATCAGTCGAATTCGTTTAAGAAGTTCTTGCGCGCCCTATACGAAAAACAAGGCAAAAAGAGAGAGCCTTCTTACGAGGAGATACGGGACGCTAAACTGGAAATTACGGAAATTCTGTCCCCGTTCGCAAGCGGAGTTCTTTTAGACGTCAATTACGGAGCGCGTCAGTCTTTGAATTCGGGCGCCATTGCGCATGGAGTGGGATTGATCGTGCGTCTGGAAGCTTCCAAAGATCCCGGGATTGCCAGCGAGCTGGAACCGGGCTGGTCTGTGCCGCAGATCAAAAAGATGGGCGGAGCGGCGGTCAAACTGTTAGTGTACATGGACGTGGAAGATGCGAAAGCGACGAAAGGGCAAATGGATTTCGTGAAGTTCGTTTCCAAAGAGTGTCAGGATCAGGACATTCTTCTGATGACGGAGGAGCTCTCCTATCCTCGTTCCGGCGAAGATAAGGGTACGCCCGCATACGTCGCGCGGAAACCTCGGAACATATTCGCTTCGGCAGAAATGATTGGTCCTTACACGGACATTTTGAAGTTGGAGTATCCCGCGAACATCAAAACGGACGACGTCAAAACGCAGGAAAAGAATCTGAATGCTCTAAATGAGAAAGCCATTCGTCCTTGGGTGCTGCTCTCCGCCGGAGAGAAGTTTGATCTCTTTGCCAAGCAGGTGGAACTCGCCATGAAATCGGGAGCGAGCGGCATTATGGCGGGACGGGCGATATTCCAGGAATATTTTGATTATACCGACCGCGCAGATCAGAAAAAGTTCCTGCAGACGACAGGCATTGACCGCATGAAAAAGCTCAGCGAGATTGTGGACAAGTATGCCACGTCCTGGCAGAAGCGGGTTGGAATTTCTGCGTCGGACCATTTGAAAGCGGTCCCATCGGACTGGTATTCAACCGGAGCGGTCGCGTCTGGAGCGGGAGTGCAGGGAGAATACTAAAAAATGAGCAAGAAGATTGGAATTTTAACGGGGGGAGGCGATTGTCCGGGACTGAACCCGGCCATTCGCGGGTGTGTCCTGCGCGCCCAAGATCATGGCTATGAGTGTGTTGGTTTTCTGGAAGGTTGGAAAGGGTTGGTACAGGGAGACACTCTGCCATTGACGGTCGCGGAAGTGTCGGAAATGATAAACAAAGGCGGCACGATTTTGGGAACGAGCCGGACCAACCCGTTCAAAAAAGAAGGGGCCGCTCAGAAGTGCCTGGAAAACTTTAAGCGGGCGGGGTTGGACGCTCTGGTTGCGATGGGCGGAGAAGATACTCTCGGTGTGGCCGCCAGATTTTTCCGGGAACACCAAATGCCCGTGGTGGGAGTTCCCAAAACGATGGACAACGATCTTTCCGCGACGGACTACACGTTTGGATTTGACACGGCCACAACCGTTGCCGTTGACGCCGCGGAAAGGTTGAGGGATACCGGCCGCAGCCACCGCAGGATCATGGTGTTAGAAGTCATGGGACGTCACGCGGGATGGGTG
>JACPSV010000186.1 GCA_016193115.1 Elusimicrobiota bacterium | reverse complement strand
CGCCAGGATTAACTAAAGAACCCAAATAAACATAGGTTTCGCGGTCCGGATAAACAGGAAGAACTGTACTGCTGATTTTGCCTGAAAAATCAGAATTGCCTGTATCCAATATCACGTTCCATGAAGATTCCGTGGCCGGATCGAATTGTATGGAACTAACTGATTGTTTCGTTGGAAAAGCCTTCCAATAGAGAGGGATATTATGGGTTGGGGTTGCGACGGATACAAGGCCGCTCCTATCTCCATTTGTGGGACCTTGCCAATCGCTATTATCCGTGAAAATGCGGATCTCTTTATTAGCCCAATCTGCCGGGTAGGTGAATTTGAGATAGTTGGGCGCATTCCGATGGCGCCGAGCCCCTTTAAGCACCGTATTCCCAAAGTTCAAATTTGAAGCAGAACTATTATCTTTTAGGTTGAATAACTCTATCACAACCCCTGAAGGCAACACTTTTCTATGCCCATGGACTTGCGCAGAACCGCACAAGCAGAGTAAAAGGAAGAAAAGAAAGGATTTACCTAGACTATTCCTTCTCATTCTCTTTCTTCTCCTGAATTGTCGCAAAAATAGAATTCATTTTATTCTCAATTTACTCGGACGCGATTGCTGTGACCACATAACTCATGTTCACGTTAGTTTTGCCCGGCGTATAACTCTGAGGCGCGTCGTACCGGAAGAAAAGGTACCGGATACTCCGGGCGTTGTCCACGCTCTTGGGCGGAACATTCACCCCGTTGACCGTGTTTAGATTGACATTCTCGCCTACAGGATAATGTTGCGAGACATCCACCTCGTTAAAGAAAGTGGTCGTGGAGGCCACCACTTCCGTCAATTTAAGGATGTCATTGGTTTGGAACTCTTTCGTGGACGGTTTGATATCCCACTTGTGCCAAATCACGGACAGTCGGAATTCGTCCAATCCCGGTTGGGTTTCCACATACTTCCAATCGCCGGTCACCGTGGTGATTTTGATCACAAAGGTCTCGTTGACGTTCCCGGTGTTCTGGACCAGGATACGATCCGAAACCGCGGATGTGCCTGTGGCCGCGTTCACGTTCAAAGCTCCGAACCGGTAGACAGTCAGGACTTGAACGGTCATCACCACATCCAGATTAGAACCCTCTTCTGCCCAAACCGAGCCGGCAGAAAATAAAGCGCACAGGATCCCCAACGCGCAGAAACCCCGTCTCAACCTTATCATGATTCTGATCCCTTCCACTAAGGTAGATTTCATGGATAAATAAATCTACCTTAATGGTTAGTGTTCATCAAAGACCTCATGATCAGGTTTACTCCGCTGAGATTGCTGTGACCGCGAGTGTGGCTGTCACCTTCGAACTCCCGGCGCTAAATGTGGCAGGCGCATCGTAGCGCAGGAAAAGATCCCTGGAAGAATTATCTGGGATATTGATTCCATTGACGTTGTTGTTTGCCACCGATTTACCGGTACTCTCGTTTGCTGGGGTTGCTGGATCGTCGAAGTGAGAGGCAGGCTCGTTATCGTTGAAGAATGCTATCGTTGAGCTAGTGGTGTCCGTCAACTTAAGCACATCGTTGGCTTCGAATTCATCCTTGTTGACTAGCGCATTGGATGCCCAGAAGTGCCAAATAGCGTACAACCGGAATTGATCGTTCCCAGGTTTCACGGCAGGATTGCCATCTTCCAGGACTGTCCATTTGTTTCCGGTTACGCTGGAGATGCGTATTTTGAAGTGTTCCGCTCCGCCGCTGTTATTTGTAAACCCTACCCAACCAACCACTTTTGTGCCGCCTGTCGCGGTACCCACAGCAAAGTTGGTTGATGTGCTTTTCCTAACGGAGATGCTCTGGACGCTCATGACCACGTCCACATAGTCCGTCTCTTCGCCAAACGCGAACCCTGGGGCGAATATCGCGCAGGCGATGGCCGCATTCAGGATTGCTACTTTTTTCACTAAACTGCTCATTTTATTTCCTCCTTTATTATTGTAAAAAACCAAATTGCAGGGGACATTGTAATTTGGTTTCTATTTCTTTTGATATTTGAAGCTTTCCATAGGGATACCGTTTAATCGTCGGTTCGGATTCGTTTATTGGGACAAAAAAATGCCGGATTGAATAAACCATAAAGGCCTATTGATCCGGCAACTGGCTATCCAGAAATCTTTTTCTCTGGACCCTCTAGCTTTGTGTCCCTACCTTACGATAGGTTTACGCTCCAAGGGGACGACAGGGAGGTTTGCATGCCTGCAAACTTTTTTCGGCTTCATCTGCATAGAAAGAACACTCACTTCGTGGTGGGTTGTCGCTGGCGTGTAACCGCTGCCACCGACAACCATACTATAGCAGTAAACACCCTTTTTGTCAACCCCCCCCCAACAAATTAAACAACTCAGGGACAGCGCCCGATAGGGCACTGTCCCTAAGTTGCCTCCAAAAATAGCCTGTTG
>JACPSV010000016.1 GCA_016193115.1 Elusimicrobiota bacterium | reverse complement strand
TCATAGTGCGTGTGGCTGCCGGTGCTCGATCCCGAAGAACCCATATAGGCAATGACTTGCCCTTTTCGTACAGGGTCGTCCTTTTTTACCAAAAGAATCGAGTTGTGACCGTACGCCGTAGAATAGCCAAAACCATGGTCAATGACAATCAACCGCCCATAACCGCTCTCCCAACCTGCCGATTGCACCGTTCCGTCCGCGGTGGACAGAACGGGCGTTCCTTTCTCGTTGGCAATATCTATACCGGCATGGAAGTCCGCCTGCCCGGAAAGAGGCGAGATTCTGGACCCAAAGTGAGACGTCATTCTACCCGTGGCCGGCCATCCTCGAGGAGTGGCCCGGTACTTGCCGCGCTCAAAAGCAATATGTTCCGAAATCTCTTTGTAAGACCGGATTTGCTCGTTGGACTCCCTTTGAATCGTGTTGGACTCTTCCCGAATCTCATGTTCGGTGATATCCCACAATTTTGAATGCAACGTTTTAAGAAGCAAAGATCTTTCATGTCCCGTGGGTCCGCCTTGCCCTTCTTTAGACGGTCTTTCTTCGATGATATTCTGACGGTTCCCCATTTTCAGAAGATTGCGCAGTTGCAGGTCCGCTTCGCGCACCTGATCAATGATTTCCCTGCTTTTTTTGAGTTCCATGGCAAAATATTGGACTTTCAGTTTAAGGGCTTCATGGCTGACACGAATCGTCCAGTAGTCCAGGTTTCCCACTACGGCCATGGCCGCCCAGGAAGTCAGCCCTGTCCATAAAAAGGTCAAAAAGATGGCGAAGGAAAGCGAACATCGGAACTGAAACTGACGGAGCGTACTATGGGGTACGACCATCAGCGTCAAATGCTGCGAGAAGAACTTTTTCAGGCGATCCACAAGATTTTTGAGCACGTCATTTTATACAGAATCCCTCTGAAATGTCAAATAAATCAGGCGAGTCGGCCGGCAGCGGTGAGTAAAGCTTGTAAAAGAGTCATCGGCGTTGGCGGGCAGCCGTAAATTTTGACGTCCACTGGGATAACGGATTCTACCGGTCCGACCACGGCATAACTTTCCTTGAACAAACCGCAATGGATCGCGCAATCGCCGGTTGCGATCACAATTTTAGCTCAAGAATTTACCGTTACAGAACCTTGTTTTCTATACCCTCTTCTAGTAGAATAGCTCGGCCATCGGTTATGAACAATTCTTACCTCAAATTGAAAGAGATCACGCTTCGCTACGAATAGAAAGGGTCTGGCAAACCAATCCTTCTAATGCATGGATGTCCCGGTTCCACAGAGGACTGGGATCCCATACGATCTCAGCTTTCTCAAAAATACCATGTGACGGCGTTTGATCGTCCCGGACACGGTTTCAGCAGCGTCGCCGCAAACTCCTGCAATTTAGATTTCAATGCTGGGGTAACTCTGGAAGTCATAGAGACGCTGGGTCTGAAAGACGTTTTAGTTGTAGGTCACTCCTATGGGGCGGCCACCGCGCTTCGAATCGCCATTCAGAACCCATCTCACATTCACGC
>JACPSV010000193.1 GCA_016193115.1 Elusimicrobiota bacterium | reverse complement strand
CCTAAAGGACGAGAGTGTGACTTCGTCACCTCCAGTCGCTGATGCTCAGTCATACTTTTAGGACTGCAACTGTTTGGCTCTCTCGATGGCTTCTTCGATGCCGCCGACCATATAGAAAGCTTGTTCGGGAATCTCGTCATGTTTTCCGTCCGCAAGCTCCTTAAATCCGCGGATCGTTTCTTTGAGGCTTACATATTTGCCCTGGATTCCCGTGAATTCTTCCGCCACAAAAAACGGTTGGGACAGAAACTTTTGTATTTTTCTCGCCCGGGAAACCATGAGTTTGTCTTCGTCGGAAAGCTCGTCTATCCCTAAGATCGCGATGATGTCCTGCAGGTCGCGGTAGCGTTGCAACACTTTTTGCACCTGGCGGGCGACCTGATAGTGTTCCTCGCCTAAAATTTTGGGATCTAAAATTCTGGAAGTGGAGTCCAACGGATCCACGGCCGGATAGATCCCAAGCTCGGCGATGGGACGGGAAAGAACCGTGGTCGCATCCAGATGAGCGAACGCGGTCGCGGGCGCGGGATCCGTTAAGTCGTCCGCGGGCACATAGATGGCCTGGACGGAGGTGATGGAACCTTTTTTCGTGGATGTGATTCTTTCTTGCAATTCACCCATTTCCGTGCCCAAAGTGGGTTGGTACCCGACGGCAGAAGGCATTCTGCCTAAAAGCGCGGAAACTTCGGAACCGGCCTGAGTGAACCTAAAAATGTTGTCTATAAAAAGAAGTACATCTTGTCCTTCCGTGTCCCGAAAATATTCCGCCTGGGTCAATGCGCTTAGACCCACCCGCAACCGGGATCCGGGAGGTTCGTTCATCTGCCCGTAAACGAGAACGGCCTTATCAATCACTTTGGATTTTTTCATTTCCAGCCAGAGATCGTTTCCTTCACGGGTTCTCTCGCCCACGCCTCCAAAAACGGAGACTCCGCCGTGATGCAAGGCCACGTTGTGGATCAACTCCATGATAACCACCGTCTTGCCGACCCCCGCCCCGCCATGGTCGCCACGGCGTCCATAAAGGGTGTTGCCGCGGCACGGGTCACTTTTCGGATGTCGCCATG
>JACPSV010000183.1 GCA_016193115.1 Elusimicrobiota bacterium | reverse complement strand
CATATGTATTCTCCTTTTCTTAATTTCGCCTTATTCTAGTAACATCCAACAGGGAGCGCCATAACAGCCATGTAAAATGTATGTGACAGCGGTATGACAAGGATTATTATTGAGTGTTGCAAAAGTAATGCAATAGATACCGCTCGTCCTGAGCTTGTCGAAGGACGAGAATTACCTGCGATGCTCCGCTCATGCTTCGACAAGCTCAGCATGAGCGGAGTTTTCTTTACTTTTGCAACACTCAATAGTTTAGTGAGGGAAGGTTAGGAAAAATGTGGCGCCTTGGTTTTCTTTGCTTTCAACGCGGATGGAACCGTAGTGTTTTTCTACAATATGCTTCACAATCGCTAAACCCAGTCCGGTGCCTCCCAACTCGCGGGAGCGCGCTTTGTCCACCCGGTAGAAACGTTCAAAAATCCTGGGAATATCCTTTTGCGGAATTCCCGTGCCGCTATCCTGGATGGCAATTGTGATTGTGGAGGCGTCCGGAACCAACCGGATATGAACGGAACCGTTGGGACGATTGAATTTTATGGCATTCTCCAAAAGGTTTAGAAAAACCTGTTTCAATTGATCCCGGTTCCCATGTAGCGATAAAGAATCGTCAAAACCAATCGCGCTCATTTCTATTCCCCGACTTTTAGCCAGAGGACTCAACAGGGAGCAAACTTCCTTCAATAAATCAGAGAGCGGGACAGAAACAAACTCGGTTTTCTGTCCGGATTCAAGAGCGGACAAGTCTAAAAGGTCATTCACTAAACCGGAAAGTTGGACGGATTGTTTGTGAATCGTTTCCACAAATTCCCGCTGGTGTTTGGAATCGGATAGAGCTCCGGAAAGAAGAGTTTCCGCAAAACCTTGGATGCTGGTCAAAGGGGTTCTGAGTTCGTGGGAAACGTTCGCCACAAAATCGCGGCGCACCTGCTCTAATTTCCGAATCTCCGTGACATCATGCAGCACGACCAAAACTCCCCGGCGGTTCTCTTGTTCCCGCAAGATCGAAGCGCGCGCGTCAAAGAACCGTTCTGAACCCAAATTCAAGGAAATGGACTCCTTTCTTTCCAAACCCTCTGTTAAGGTCGCCTGAATCAACTGGCTAATTTTTGCGTGCCGGACAATTTCCAGAAAATTTCTTCCCACGGCGGTGGAGTTAGAAACACCAAAAATTTTTTCCGCGGCAGGGTTTAGAAACAAAATTTTACCGCTAAAATCCACCGCAAACACTTGTTCCGCCATCGCGCCCAAAACGGCGTCCGCTTCCCGTTTTTCGTTCTCTAACCGGCGGATCGTCGTTTCCAGACTCTCCGCCATTGCATTGAAAGACCGTGCAATTTCTCCGGCCTCTTTTTCCGTTCGAATGGAAACTCTTTCACCCAATGCGCCGCCGGAAATGAGTTTCGCGGTCTGAGCAATTTTGTCTAAAGCGCGTTTACACCGCCACAAAAAAAGAGCCGCCGAACACAAACTCAGCAGCAGAATCCCAACGACTAAAACGGTGAGCATGCCATCATTCCAATCGCAATTTATAGCCTATGTTTTTGACCGTGACCAACCGTCCCGATTCAACTCCCAGCTTTCCCCGCAAACGGGCCACATGTTGATCCACGGTGCGTGACTCTATTTCTGAAGCGCGTTCCATTCCCCACACCGTTTCCAGAAGCTGATCGCGCGTGAGAACTTTCCCGCCGGCCTGCAGAAAAACTTTCAGCAGAGAGAACTCCTTGGCGCTCAACCCAATCGCTTTACCATTGAGCTTAACATCGTATTTCTCTAAATCCACTTCCAATTTGCCCGCATGAATCCTGTTTCCTGTTTGCGCTGGGACTGAAGATCGTCGTAAAACAGATTTGACGCGGGCCAGGAGCTCCCGCACGCTAAAAGGTTTCGTGACATAGTCGTCCGCGCCCAACTCCAATCCCAGAACGCGATCGGTTTCGCTTTTCTTGGCGGTCAGAATGATGATCGGGACCCGGCTTTCCCTGCGAACCATTTTGCAAATCTCCATCCCATCCACTTTTGGAACCATCAAGTCCAGAAGGATCATATCCGGCTTCGATTTCTTAAATAGGGAAAGCGCGGACTCGCCGTCATAAGCAACGGTTGTGGAATAGCCATTCGCCTCCAGATTGTACTTTAGAAGACCGGATATCTCCTTCTCATCTTCCACAATCAGTATTTTAGTCGCCATAGTAATTAAAAAAATCGTAAGCGTTTAGCGCAAGGCCATCGTCATTCCCGCGAAAGCGGGAATCTAGTCGGCGGAAAATCCGTACTGGATTCCCGCTTTCGCGGGAATGACGACCGGGCGCTAAACGGTTACAAAAAATCTGACATTTCGCGGGCTATTTGGAGCTCTTCGTTCGTGGGAATGACCATCACGGTCACTTGAGAATCGGAAGCAGAGATAATTGTCTTGTTCGAGCGATTCTCCCGATGATCCAAATGAATCCCCATGTATCTAAATTTTTCACAAATCCGCCTGCGTATATAGTAGGCCTTCTCTCCGACTCCGCCCGTAAAAATCAAGATCTCCAAACCTCCCAGAACGGCGCTGTAGGACCCAATGAACCTTTGTATCCTGTAGACAAACATCTCAAAGGCAAGTTCCGATTTAGAGTTTCCGGAGAGCTCGTCTTCTCTCAGTTCCCGCACGTCCTGGCTTTGTTCGGAGATACCTTTCAATCCGCCCTTTTTCTGGATCATCTCTTCCACTTCGCCAACGCTATAACCCTTTCTTAAGAGGTAGAGGATGATCTCGGGATCAAAAGAACCGGAACGTGTGCCCATCATCAGACCTTCCAAAGGCGTGAATCCCATAGAAATCTCCACGCTCTTTCCTTCGGAGATCGCGCAGATGCTTGCGCCTGCGCCCAAATGGCAGGAGAGAATCTTAAAATCTTTGATGTTTTCTTTCAGAATTTTCGTCGCTTCCCGGGACACGTACTGGTGCGAAATCCCGTGAAAACCATATTTTCGGATGCCGAACTTCTCGTAAAGTTCGTAGGGTAACCCGTACAGGTACGCCTTCTTGGGTAAAGTCTGGTGAAAGGCGGTGTCAAAGACAGCGATATTGGGAACGTTAGGAAGAAATTTTTGGGAGGATTGAATCCCGGCCACGTTAGCGGGGTTGTGCAGAGGCGCTAAATCCGATAAAGAAACGATGTCCTTCAAAACAGAGTCTGTCACCAGGCAAGCCGCGCGGTACTTTTCCCCGCCGTGCACAACCCTGTGCCCCACAGCCTCGATCTTCACGGCACGGGAACTTGATTTTCCCAAATGATCCAAAAGAATCGTGAGAGCCTGCGCATGATCTTGAACAGAAATATTTTTTTCAATCTTTTCTGTTCCAGATTCTATCCTAAGCGCGCATTCGTTCTGGCCAATTCCGTCAAAAATTCCTTTAAGATGGACCGCCTCTTCCGGCATGCCGATGAGTTGGAACTTTAAGGAACTGGAACCCGAATTGAGAATTAGAAAATTCACTTCAAACCAAGTTGGAGGGTTTCTGACCGAGGAAAGATTGGATGTTGGAAACGGTGGTTTCAAGAATTCTCTGCAGCGCTTCCTGACTGTAGAAAGCGATATGAGGCGTGATCACGACGTTTTCCCTATTCAGAAGAATATGATTTTTGACCAGCGTTTCCAGCTTGGATTGAGGAAACTGGTGGGAAAGAATTTGTTTTTCTTCCTTGATGAGATCCTCTTCTTCCAAAGCGTCCAGCCCCGCTCCCGAAAGGATGCCATCGTCCAAAGCTTTCACCAAAGCGCCTGTTTCCACCAGACCCCCGCGCGCCGTGTTGATAAAAAGAGCTCCCCGCTTAATTTTGGAGATGTTGCCGGCATGGATGAGGTGATGCGTTTTGGGGTTGTACGGAGCATGCAGGCTGATAATATCGGACTGAGAGAGAAGCTCGTCCAAACCGCAATATTGAAATCCCAGAACCTCCGCAAGGAAATGGTTTTTGGTCATGTCGTAGGCCAACACTTGCATGTCAAACCCGCGCGCCATTTTGATGACGTGCAGCCCAATGTGTCCCGCTCCCACTACCCCCAACGTTTTTCCTTTCAGATCAAAACCTTTCAGTCCGTCCAGAGAAAAGTCCCCCCTGACCGTGCGCACATACGCTTTGTGCACGTTGCGTGAAAGCGCCAGAATCAGAGCGAAGGTATGTTCCGCCACGGTGTTCTCCCCATAAAAGGGCACGTTAGCCACCTGGATTTTTTTGTTCACACAGGTTTCCGTGTCTATATGGTCGTATCCCGTAGAACGGGTGGCAATCAGCCGAACCTGCGGCAACTTTTCCAGACGATCCCGCATGAGACGGGAATAGATGAAAACAGAAATCACCTCGCAAGAGGCCAGGCGGGCAATATCCTTATCGGTCAGTTCCTCGGGAAAGAACAGGATTTCGTTTCCCTGAGACAAGGACGACTTTCGGATAAAATCACATTCCCAATCGGTAACCTCAAAAAAAGCGATGCGCATGGGGATTTACTCCTTCTCAAAACGAATCTGGTAACGCGTCAACAGCCGGTGAACGGTTTTACGATCAATCCTGGCCTCTTCCGATGCCCGCGAGATATTGCCGCGATGTTTCGCCAAGAGTCTCTGAAAATAGTTCTTATAAAAACTTTCCAGCACTTTCGTTCTCACTTCCTTGAAAGAACCGTTGTAGGCGGAGTCCCCGACCTCGGATCCGGAACGGAAATTCTCAGGCAGATCTTCCACTTGGATCT
>JACPSV010000182.1 GCA_016193115.1 Elusimicrobiota bacterium | reverse complement strand
GCGCCTCCGCACGGGGGCATCGCTCTGGGGTTAGATCGCATGGTCGCTCTTTTTTTAGGTGAAGATTCCATCCGTGATACGATCGCTTTCCCAAAGACTCAAAAAGGGATCTGCCTTCTTTCTAAGGCTCCGGCCACAGTGACGGAAGATCAATTGAAAGATTTGTCGTTGAAAATGGCGCTCACAAAAGTGATAAAGGATATACCATGAAGAATTTTAAGGTAGCCGTCATAGCGGGAGACGGGATTGGGCCGGAAGTGATTCGGGAAGGACGAAAAGTCTTGTCCAAAGTTGCTCCGCAACTGCAATCCAAACTTCAATTTTCGGAATACGATTTAGGGGCCGCTCAGTACCTAAAAACGAAAGAGGCCATGCCGGAATCTGTTTTCAAAGAGTTAGCGGGTTCGGACGCTATCTATTTGGGCGCGGTGGGAGACCCCAAAGTTCCGCCCGGTATTTTGGAAAGGGAGATTCTGCTCAAGATCCGATTTGAGTTGGATCTCTACATCAATTTGAGGCCATGCATACTCTATGAGGGCGCCTTTACTCCTCTCAAAAATAAAGGCCCTCAAGATATCCATTTTGTGGTCGTGCGGGAAAATACGGAGAGCGTCTATGCGGGGTTAGGCGGCGTTTTCCGTAAAGGCACTTCGGAGGAAGTGGCGATTCAAGAAGATATCAACACGCGCAAAGGTGTGGAACGCTGCGTCCGGTTCGCTTACGATTATTGCCAGAAGAGAAATCACAAAAAAGTCCTGACCCTAGTGGACAAAGCCAACGTTTTAACCCACGCGCACCAGTTATGGCGGCGAGTGTTCGCAGAGGTGGGAAGGGACTACCCCGACGTTCGTACGAATGCGACCTATGTGGACGCGGCGGGGATGGATTTCGTTCGTAAACCTGAAATTTTTGATACGCTCGTGACCAACAACATATTTGGCGATATCTTGACGGATTTGGGAGCGATCATTTCCGGAGGGCTGGGTTTAGCTTCCAGCGCTAACCTAAACCCTTCCCGGAAAGAAGGTGGAGCTTCCGCTTTGTTTGAGCCCGTGCACGGTTCTGCGCCGGACATTGCCGGCAAAGGATTGGCCAACCCTCTGGCAGCCATTCTGGCGGCCAAAATGATGCTGGAATTTTTCGGAGAAAAGAGCGCGGCGGGTAGAATTGAAAAAGCCGTGCGCGCGACTTTGTTGGAAAATATATTTCAGCCGGAAAGTTCGGACCTCAAAATCTCCACCTCTGCGGTAGGCGACAGGGTCTGCCATTTCTTGTAACCTTCCTCTTGCGTCTATTTGTCGCGATCCCAATCCCCGAGACGATTCAAAAAACGATCAGTGGTTACCTGCGTTCTCTCAAAGGTTCTGCTCTCCTGCCTGCTCAGGTGAAGTGGGTGGCGTCAAAAAATCTTCATCTGACCTTGAAATTTTTGGGAGAAGTTCCGGACGACCGTCTAAAATCTTTACAAGCATCTTTGCGACAATCCGTTCTTGGCAAAAATATTTTTTCCCTGCAAATGAAGGGGTTGGGCTGTTTTCCGGATAGCAAACGGGCGCGCGTGCTTTGGGTTGGAGTGAACGATCCCGCCGGACGGTTGAGCGGCCTGGCAGAACGCGTAGAAAGTCATGCGGTTGATTCCGGATTTGAAAGAGCCGACAAACCTTTTTCGGCTCACCTTACATTAGCCCGGTTTCCTTTTCCTTGCGCGTGCGATTCCGCGATCGTCAACGAAAAAGAGACGCTTTTCGGAGAATTTGTTGTGTCTAATTTAAGTTTGATTCAGAGTTCTCTCCATCCTTCCGGTCCGATCTACACGACCGTATCTGAATTTAATTTGGAATCGTAAACCCTTCAACCCATGACGCAAACAGAGGAAAGTCGTCCTCAAAGAATATTGGGCATAGATTACGGCGCTAAACGGGTGGGCATGGCTTTGACCGACCCTTTGGGAATCACGGTCCAACCTTTACCGTTCGTTCCTTATAAGAGCGATTCTCAATTTCTGCAGGATCTGAAACATGTCGTCCTGGAAAAGTCTGTGGAGCTGATTGTGGTGGGCGTGCCCAAGAGGGCAGACGGTTCTTTGGGTCCGGAGGCAGAAAGATATCTTCAGATTGCTAAAATTTTGGAACACGAATGTTCTCTGCCGGTGGAATGCGTGGATGAAAGTTTTACCTCGCGGGAATCGGAAGATTTCCTGATCCGCGTCTGCGGGGCGTCGCGCAAACGCCGCAAAAAAGTCAAAGACAGTTTGTCCGCTTGTCTAATCCTTGAATCTTATCTCAACCGTATCCAGCATTAGGAAATGAGACCAGTGACTAAAACGATTATTTTTATTTTCTTGGTTTTTCTGGCGGCGGGGATCCTCCATGTTCGTCCTTCATTTCAGAGAGATCTCAATCCCATTCTGGTCGTTATTCCTCCGGGCGCTTCGGTTCGGGGAATCGCCCAATTATTGCGGGAGAAAAAAGTCTTACACTCTCCCCTATTTTTCCGGATCCTCGTTTATCTGACAGGCAGCTCAAACAAATTGAGACAGGGCGCTTACATTTTGGAACGCAATCTTTCCTGACGATCGTTCAGAACAACGGGTTCGAGGGCATGCTGTTTCCGGAAACCTATTTTTTTGAGTCTGGGACGAGCCCGGAATCTCTGAGTGAACAAATGATTCGGGAATTTAGGCGGCGATTCCCTCAAGGATTTTCTGATCGGGCCAAGGAGTTGGGATGGACGGATCGTGAAACCGTGATATTGGCTTCCATCATTGAGCGGGAAGCGCAATTGGATTCGGAACGGGAAATCATCTCTTCTGTTTACCACAACCGCTTGAAAAAGAAAGTTCCCTTGCAGGCAGATCCTACGGTTCAGTACGCATTGAGCGAAGGGAGGTTCTGGAAAGATAAATTAAACTACAAGGACCTGGAAATTAACTCTCCATTCAATACCTACCGATGGGGAGGGTTGCCGCCCGCGCCCATTTGCAATCCGGGCCTGAAATCCATTCAAGCGGCTCTCTATCCTGCGCAAACGGAGTATCTCTTCTTTGTAGCCGATGGGAAAGGAGCACACAACTTTTTTAAGGATTACCGCAGCCACATGCAAATCCAATTAAAAAATAAAAAGAATTCTCAACCATGAAGCAGGCAATAAGGCCGGAAAGAAAGGAAATCACATCCGGAGCTTTTTGGGATACGATCCCGCTTCTCTTGTGGACGCTGACCCTTTTTCTTGTTCCACTGGTTCCGGACGAAAAACTGGTTCGTCTGAAACTGATCGTCTTTGAAGTGGGTTGGACTCTCTCTTTTACGGCCTGGATCCTGCGCCAGAGTTTGCGGGAACGGTTTCAAATTTATCGAACCCCGGCCGACTTTTTCCTTCTCCTTTACCTTGTGTCTTCGATTCTTTTCTATCTCTTTTCAGAAAATCGCGGCGCAGCTTTTAGCGAGCTGGAAAGGACTCTTTTTTCCGCAGGCTGCTATTTCCTGACGGTTCAGGTAAGTTCCGGGGAACACGGATCTCGTTCCCGCAGGGTATTGCTGACAGGTTGGATCTCCGGCCTGTTTTTGGTTTCGCTCTATTCTATCTTGCAGATCAGCGGGGGAATCTGGAAATTGTCCGTCCCGCAGTCAGAACGTGTGTTCGGCACGTTTGGGAACCCCATATTCTTTGCGGCGTTCCTGATTCTTTCCTTGCCGGTCGCATTTGCCTGGTTTTTGGGCTGCCGGAAGAATCTGCAAAAAATTCTGATTTTTTGCGCAGCTTTTCTTGGTTCGGTCGCTTTATGCGCTACCGAAACGAGAGCCGCGTTTCTTTCTTTGGCTATCTCTCTGGTTTTGTTCTTTCTAATTTCAGAGTGGAGTTCGTCCGGGAGATGGATGAAAAGAATATGGGAACTAAAATCCAAAGTCATTCTATTTTTAATTTTGTTGTTCCTGGCCCATTTTTTGGCGGTCTCTGGTTCGGAAAAATACCGTTCTTTTTTTAGCGCCGCTCAGGGAAAATTCTTTACTTCCCACCTTGCCCACACGCATCAAACCCATACCCTCATTTGGAAAGACGTTTTAAGAATGTGGCGTTCCCACCCTTGGCTGGGAACCGGGTTCGGCACTTTTCATGTCGAGTTCCCGCAGTACGCTTCCGATGAACTCAAAAAGCTTTGGCCGCAAAACCAGAGGATTGTGAACGACGCTCACAACGAATATCTGCAAACTTTGGCGGAAACGGGAGTCGTCGGATTTTCTATTTTCTTTTCGGTTCTGGCCAGCTTTTTTGCGGGATCGCTCTTTTTTTTCTTCAACCCTAAGCAGGGACTTACAGGAACGGATCGCGCTCTTTTTGCGGGGTTAGGGGTTGGCGTCACGTCTCTGCTCCTGCAGAATTTCTTTTCTGTGGACATGCGCTTCATTGTTTCCTCGGCATACGTTTTTTTGGCGATGGGTCTGTGCGGCGCTTATTTTTCGCGCGAGAGCTCTCTCTCTTGGCTGGATCATCTAGGATCCGGAACTCGAAAAATGGCGCGAATAGTTGGACTCCTCCTGATCCTTTGGGTCGTGGGACGTGGACTTTTACCCTCGATTTTCCGGCCATATCTGTCACAGAAAGCTGTTTCTCAGTCTCCGGACTTTTTCGATGAAAAACTGATGAACGCCGCTCAGACCATCCAGGACTTGGAAAATTTGACCCGCCAGTTTCCTCTCCAGTGGCGGTATTGGGATCGTTTGGGATACGCTTACGCCAAAGAAATGCAAAAAAGAGATCCTTCCGGAAAAAAGACGATTGACCTGCAAGTTACGGAGAAAGCGGTGCAATCTTATCTCACCGCTCATCAACTGAACCCTTCCGCCGAGGGTCCCGCCAACAATTTGGGAAACATTTATTTCACGATTCAAAGAAGAGGGGAAGCCATCCAGTGGTGGAAAAAAGCGGCGGAGTCCAATCCCCAAGGCGTGGACTCCCGTCTCAATCTGGGAACCGTCTATTATTTAGAAGGACGGGTTAAAGAATCGGTGGGATCGCTGGAAGAGGTTTTGAAAATAGATCCCCACAATGAGTGCTTGACCTTACGGGGGCTTATAAAATATGATGGTAACTAATCTATACCAAACAGGTAATTCTGATATGACCACGATTAGTTTCGATGAGATTGCTGAGCTGAAGGTTAAGCTGCAAGCCGTCCTATTCTCCATAGAAGACGGCATTGTCATGACCGATTTTGAGGGTAATATCTCCCTGATCAACGATCGCGCCCGAAAGATGTTGGGCGTCCAGAAAGGATATCCTTACGAGAAAAAGTTTTTGGAGTACGTTCAGGATGAGTGGGTGAAAGACAAGCTCAGCCAGCTTCTGGAAACCAAGGATTCCATCAGTTCCACGGAGATTGGGATTGCCACGGACGGCGGTGAAATTTATCTGCATACGACCAAAAATATAGTGACCACCGCACAAGGCGTCGTCTTGGGGCAGGTGATCGTGCTGCATGACGTCACGACCGAGAAACAATTTGAAAAGTTGAAGGACGATTTTGTCCATTCCATCACGCACGATTTGAAGAGTCCCCTGTCCTCGCTTTTGGGGTTCCTGAAACTTTTTCAGGATGGGGAACTGGGCGCTTTGTCTCCCGAACAGAAACGGTATCTGGAGATCATGTCTCATTCCGCAAATGATTTGCTGCGGATGATCAACGATATCTTAGACATGTCCAAGCTGGAGTCGGGGAAGATGGTTCTTTCCAAAACGAATTGGGACGCGGACGCGATGGTTTCCCATATCGTGGAATCGTTGCGGGGAGTGGCTTACCAGTGTAAGGTGCAGATCTCTCACCAATATGTTTCGGGAGAACCGTCAGGCGACAATCATGGTCATCTCTACGCGGACAAAGCTTTGGTTGAGAGGGTTTTGAACAATCTTTTAGATAATGCCTTAAAATTTACCCCGGGAGGAGGCGCCATTGAAGTTCAAGTGCGCGACTTGACCCAAGAAATCGAATTCTCCGTCAAAGATACGGGCAAGGGAATTCCTCCGGAATCTCAATCTACGATTTTTGAGAAGTTCAAACAGGTGCCCGGCACTAAAAGCGGTTCCGGACTGGGGTTGGCGATCTCCAAATATATTGTGGAAGCGCATGGCGGCCGTATCGCTTTGGAATCCCAACTGAATCATGGAACCAAGGTTTTTTTTACAATTCCTAAAAGTTCTTAAATCCTCGTACAATCAATGAACCTTTCTGAACTCAATCCACCCCAAAGAGATGCAGTCTCTCACGGGGAAGGCCCTATTTTGGTTTTGGCAGGCGCTGGGACCGGGAAAACACGGGTCATTACCGTCCGTATCGCGCACCTTTTGGAGACGGGGATCAGCCCCTGGAACATCCTGGCTGTCACTTTCACCAACAAAGCCGCCAACGAAATGAAGGATCGGGTTCACCGTTTAGCCGGTGAGAAAGGTTTGAGCGTTTGGGTGTCCACGTTTCATTCCTTTTGCGCCCAGTTCCTGCGCATGGAAGGGAGTCTCATGGGACTCAGCCGGAATTTCACGATTTATGACGATGAGGATCAGAAACGGGTGGTGAAAGATTGTCTTAAAGAGTTGCAGATAGACGAAAAAAAGACCAGTCCGGGAATGGTCGTGAACTGGATCTCCCGCGAGAAAGATCGTCTGATGGACGCAGAATCGTTTGCGATCTCCGCCGCCTGCGCGCCGGACCCTCAAAAAAGAAGTTTCGCTCCCATCTATTCTTTGTATCAGAGCAAGTTAGACAGGAGCATGGCTCTCGATTTCGGCGACCTTATTTTGAAAACGGTGGAACTCCTGCAGGATCATGCCTCCCTAAAGGAAAAGTATCAGGAACGTTTCCACCACATTCTTGTGGATGAGTATCAAGACACCAACCGCGCCCAATACGTTCTGATCAAGACTCTGGCGGCCAAACATAAAAATCTCTGCGTGGTGGGAGATGACGATCAGTCCATCTATTCCTGGCGCGGGGCGGACATCCGCAACATCCTTGAATTTGAGCAGGACTATACGGCAGTCAAGGTGATCAAGTTAGAACAGAATTATCGCAGCGCTCAACCGATTCTAAACGCCGCCTGGAAACTTGTGCAGAACAACCAGCTGCGCAAAGAAAAGAAACTGTGGACGGATCGTCAGTCGGACAAAGGCGTCACTTCCCATTGGTTAGACAACGAGTCGGTGGAAGCGGAATGGATTGTGGACAGGATCTCAGGATTGAAGGAAGAGCGCGGATTGGCCTATTCCGATTTTTCCATATTTTACAGGACCAACGCCCAATCGCGCGTTTTGGAGGATGCTTTCCGGTTGCGTCAGGTTCCTTACCATTTGGTGGGGAACGTCCGGTTCTATGAGCGGTCGGAAGTCAAGGACTTGATCGCCTTTCTTAAAGTGATCGTCAACCCAAAAGACGATGTCAGCTTGAAACGGATCATCAACGTTCCTCCCCGCGGGATTGGAAAAACGACATTGGAGTTTATTCAAAGGTTG
The DNA here is from genome assembly GCA_016193115.1 of Elusimicrobiota bacterium. Lineage (GTDB taxonomy): Bacteria > Elusimicrobiota > Elusimicrobia > 2-02-FULL-39-32 > 2-02-FULL-39-32 > JACPSV01. The sequence continues at coordinate 1,122 of JACPSV010000182.1, read as the reverse complement.
GCGTCTGAGAAATCTATTCCTTTGTTTGACACGCTTTTTGAAGAAGCTCTGCTCTGCCGTTTAGGGAACAAGACGCGGGAACAGATTCTCCAGTTTAGGTCTCTATTGCGGGATTTAGGCGTGAAGTCCCAGACGGAAACGGTTTCCGCGATTTTGACCGAGGTCTTCAAGAAGACCGGACTTTTTGATATTCTTTCCGAAGAGTCTAAAGACGATTTGGAAGCGGCGGGACGTCTGGACAACATTCAGGAACTTTTGAACGCGGCCGAAGAATTTGAGGAAAAATCCTCCGACAGAAGCGTTTCCGCTTACCTCGAGAGGGTGAGTTTAATGACCGAGCTGGATGATTCAAACAAAAAGGAATTAGGAGTGACATTGATGACGGTTCACCTGGCTAAAGGACTTGAGTTTCCCGTCGTTTTTCTGACAGGATTGGAGGAAGGTCTTTTCCCGTTGGGAGACTCTCAGTTTCAGCAGGAAGATTTGGAAGAGGAGAGGCGTCTCGCCTATGTGGGGATGACTCGCGCCAAGGACACGCTCTTCCTGACCTGCGCCGCCAGCCGCAAACTTTTTGGGCAGGTACACTGGAACATGCCTTCCCGTTTTATCGCGGAGGCGGGATATCCGATCCAGATCGGGTTGAAGGGTACATCCCGGCCTTTATCTGTCGGGGAACCGGAGTTCGAGAAGGTTCCCTCCCAAGCGGGTCCCGCGTTCCGCATTGGAGAACGGGTCCACCACTCCGAATTTGGCAAAGGGAAAGTTATTGACCGCAGCGGCGCCGGAGAAGATTTTAAGGTGGTCGTTCAGTTTGATTCCGGCCAGTGGAAGAAACTTCTGGTCAAATACGCTCCGTTAAGGAAACTATAAAGGAAACTGTTATGGCAATCACTAGAAAAGATGTGGAACATGTCGCGCGTTTAGGGCGGGTGGCGCTCACGGAAGAGGAAAAAGAGAATTTCACGCAGCAGTTAGGGAAAATTTTGGATCACGTGGAAAAACTGCGGAGTTTAGACACCTCGCGTATCGAACCGACGTCGCATCCTTTCTTCAGTAAAACCGTTTGGCGGAAAGATAGCGCCGCAACTTTTGAAGATAAAGACCTTATCTTAAAAAATGCGC
>JACPSV010000227.1 GCA_016193115.1 Elusimicrobiota bacterium | reverse complement strand
CTCCGCGCAAGGGTTGGCCGCAAGGCTTCAGAATTCCGCTCCCACAGGATTGCAAGACGTCTTTTCCGATTCTCAGAATATGGGGAGAGAAATGTTGTTTGGTCTGGGAAGATTGCCATTTAGCAAGAAAATAGGCCGCACCTTCAAGATTGGGGAAGGACACGAGAGCCAGGTGACCGCAAGTCGCGCGCTGTTGGCGGCTTATTCCAAAATTCCCGGAATCCTGTTGGGACATACCCATTTGGAAGGCGGACTGGAAAACGTCGCTCCTTCCGGAGCGGACGCGATGAGTCAGGCAAATTTGAAGACCGGTAAAAGGGGAATGATCGTGTTGGGGATGGCGGAGAGTTCTCAAGACGCAGTTTTTACGGTCACCACGGTCAACAAAATAAAACTAAAAGGCGGCAAGGCGGCACAGTGGCAGGTGACCGTATCGTACTACCAAAATCTGGAAGACCCAAGACTGATACACATCGGGTCTCTCTCCCTCAAACAATACCCAATGACCCAGTTACTGTTCTCTCTGGTCAAAAAGCATGCCCGCCCAGTGGCCTACCAGAATAGCCGGACACCTTTTGACTTTTTTGCGGAGCTGGCGAAGAGAGAGCTTCCCTTCGCCCGTGAGATGGAGGAAACCGAGAACTCTCTGGATTTGGACGCATTCTTAAACGGAAAACAATTTTCAGTCCTGACCGCGCAGAGAAGGATATCCCAGGCGTTGGAGACGCATCGTTACACGGCGTTGGCGCCGGAGATAGTGGCGGATAATCTCAGCGAAGTTTTGGGTGCGGTCGCGGGGGGAATTGGCGAAGAAGTTGAGAAAGAAGTCGTGAGAGGATTGATAGAGGCCAGAGAAAACGCCATCGCGGCGAATCAGGAGAAAGAAAGTTTCGGAACGCAAATCCTTTCCGGCATGAGAGGAAAAAGGATAGACGCGCCTGCCGAATTGAGGGAGATGTTTGAACAGAAGGAGTGGAAGAAAGAAGAGATGGCGCGTCTTTCCCAAACCAAGAGAAGGAAGCTGGTATCCCTGATGGCGCGAATCATGGAAGCCTATGAAGTTGAAGAAGGATTGAAACGCTTGGAAGGTGTCCAGGGAGATTGGGGACGGTTTAGAAGCGCGAAACGGGAAATTTTAACCGATGAGGAATGGAAAGAATTTGGTTTGGATGAAAGAGAGGAGTCTTTCTACAAGGGCGGGGACGTGCATACGATCTATTTGAGGTCGAGCGCCCTCACATCCCCTCTGAAACTTCTTTCCTTATCCTTGCGCGAATCGGCGCACGCTTTTATGCCTGATTCCGCGCAGAGACACAGCACCCGCGCAGAACTCTATGGAATTGCCGTCCTGGAAAGAGCCCTGAAAAGCCAAGCGCAGGATCCTGTGACCGATCTGATCGTTTCCCGATTAGAGTTAGATCTCCTCCTCCAACTGCAAGCGGGCAATATTGAAAACAAACCCTTAGAAGTCGGCCGCGCTTGGATGGATGCGGGTAGTTTGTCCAGAATGAAGGAGTCGTACCCTAAAGACGGGAAAGTGGTTTACGTGCAGGTCGTGCCGGTGGTCTACATGCCTATCGTTCCCATTTTGCTTCGGGTGATGAACTATCTGGGTGTTGAGGCGAAAATTCTTCTGGTTACGAACACTCGCTTTATGAAGACTGAGAAATTGGAGAAAGCTCTCCTCCAGAGAGTCGGGATGGACTGGAGGAGTTCTGTGCTGATACGAGAGGTAGAGTTTGACGGTCAGTTTAACGCGTTAGAACTGAACCCCCTGTTGAAAGGAATTGCCGGCGAGAAAAATGTGACGATCGTAGGGTCTCAAGGGTTGTGGAAAGGGTTAGAAGGATTGGAAGGCGTTTCCCCAAGGTTCATGG
>JACPSV010000226.1 GCA_016193115.1 Elusimicrobiota bacterium | reverse complement strand
CGCTCTCCAAAAGATAACTCTGGAGCAACTCCCGAATGGTTTCGGCGTCGTCAACAACCAGGATATGTTTAACAGCCATGAAAAGACCCCGCTTTCTAGCGAATCCTGCTAAAAATGATTACAGCAAGAGTATAACAGATGAAAACGATTTACTCAAGAACGCTCTGGAAAAAGTTGAGAAGTAATTCGGAAGTCTTGGGTCCCAGCGACATGGTCTCTTCATAGCCGTGTTCATCCCACTCTTCCTCCGGAACAATATACCCAATCTCATTATTGCAAAGACCCAGAAGGAACGGATAGTCCGTTCGCAGACGATCCCGGATGCGCCGGCCTACCTCCGGAAAAGCTTCTCCCGGAATGGTTCCAAACTGAGCGGGACCTAAACGGATCAGTGCCACATCGGAAGGCAAAAAAATCTTGTCGTTTTCCCGTTCAACCAGACGATCCGTCTCTCCAAACAATCCATTTTGAATCGCGCCTAAAAACCGCGGATTCTCTATGGGGAAAAGAACTTTCTTGCTGCGAACCTCCAAACGGTTCACCGACGCCGGTTCTGATTTTTCCAAAGAAGAAATCACCCTCCGGGACAGAAAGTGCCCTACCCTTCTACAGGTAAAAAAGGTGTGAAATAAAACCTTGGGAGTTTGCATGCCGCCAATGTCCCCAGCAAAAAACAGGGAAACGCCCCCAAAATGTTTTTCCAAGTCCTCTCTTAAAACGCCAGGGTAGTCCGCAGTGACCAGCCGATTTCTTCCATCCAAGACTTCCGCGTGCATGGCGTAATTGACTACAGTCGCAATCGTGTGGTTCTGGTCGTCCACCGCACGCAAAGATAAGAGCAGATCATTAATCACGCGAGGTGGTCGCGCGTCATAAATCGGATTTCCGAAATGGTTCCGCGCAAAAGCAATTTTAGCCGGCCTCCTGCTTTTGACCGCGTTTTCGACGCATTTCAAAATTTTTTTCCTCAGCGAGATCATGTACTCCGGGTTTTTTCCGCTCCCCCCTTCTCCCCACAAACCAATCGTATCCGGACCGCCATGCGTGTGAGTGCTCGCAATAAAGATGTTTCCCGGAGCCATGCCCCAGCGACTGGAAATTTCTTCCTTCAAAAAAGCGACCTCGTCAAACAGGTATCCAATCAAATCCAAAGAAACGAAAAGGACGGTCGTCTTATCCAGAGTTACGACCCATGCTCTGGCCCATAGGTCATCATGCACCCCTTGGGCAAACCGTCCGTTCTGGTATCCGGCCAACCAAACAGGATCCCAACGACCATTGCCGTTCAGATCGGTAAAAGGTTCAACGACTGGAGTGATATTTTCTTTTGCCGCGCCAGCCAGGAAGGTTTGAGTCTCGTCGCTGAAAAGCGCCCTCTGGTTTTGACAGAGAATGAGAAAAGAAAGGAAAAAGATATAAATAATTTTTTTAATCATCCGGAGGTCTCCTTAAAAATGACTGCCCAGAGAAAGTTGACCCCGCAATGTACCAGAGCAGACACTGTTGTTTTTCCAGTTTTCAAGTAGCATGCCCCATACACGATTCCCGCGATGGTCGCCAGGAAAACGTAACGCCAGTCGGGCGGCGAGACATTGTTCCAATGCGCCAATCCAAAAATAACGGAAGCAACCATCAAAGACAGAATTCTTGGATATCGAAAGAAGATAAATTTGGCGAGAAGGTTCTGGACAATTCCCCGGAACAGAAGCTCTTCCGGTACAGCCACAAGAAAATAGATGCCCAAAATCAGTTGGAGCGATTCCCAGACGGATGGATAGAGAAGTGAGACACGGATAAACCCGAGTCGAGTTCCTAAAGGAATCAAAAGAAGAGCCAGTAGGGCAAGACCGCTCCCCGCCGCCGCAATATCTTTTCTGGTCAATCGAAACGTAAATCCAACTTGAGGCAGAACTCTTAAAATCGTAAAGAGATATAAACCCAGGAGAGGCGCGGCAAAGGCAAGCGCCGGAATCGTGACGTCCTTATTGAATACGACGTCAAATCCGGGCAACAGCCCAAACTCGATCGGGAACCAAAGCAGAAGAACAACCAAAATTTCTTTGAGACCTGCCCTTTGAATCTCCATGGTCTCTTTTAGGAATAGCAGGACAGGCAGAAATAACCACAAAAAGAGACGGAGAAAGAGACCCCCATTGAAATTTGAGCTAATATAGCTAAAGATTGTATAGATAGACAGAAGGTAAAGCGGCAGGAGAAACTTCCTTTGCCAACGTTCTCGGACCCAATTTCGGAATTGGCTGACCAGCCACTGTGAGCTGAACAGAATGTAAGGAGAGATCAAAAAGAAAAATGGCAAAAAACCGGACAGATAGGCGGGGCTTAAGAAATGGATTTTCGCAAGGAATTCCAGGAGGAGGGTGCATACCCCTAAGAGAAAAATGAGAAACAGGATAAGGATCTTAAACTCTGTGTCCATTCAGTCCCGCGCTCTGAGTGAGATCATGATCGAACTCTTGTCTGTCCTCTTTTACGTCTGGTATTTGGAGAGAAATTCAGCCCCTTGGGTTCGTTCTGCATTCTTCTGGATTCTGTGCGTAGGGTTCCCGTTCTTTTGTATCTGGAAAGAGCAGGAAGATTTTCCTGAGTTTAGTTTGGATTGGGACGAATTTATCGGTTGTTTGAGAAATGTTCTCTGGTTCACGCTGACCGGCACCACCGTTCTCATCGGGCTGGGGCTCCTTTCGGACGGCCTGAACTACGATGGCCAGTTCCTGCTCCGTTTCTCAGAATATATTTTCTGGTCGTTCCTTCAGCAGATCGGCCTGCAAATCTTTTTAACCCGCCGCGCTCAAAGAGTGACGACCAATCCTTGGGCCGTTTCCGGAATCGCCGCCACCGTTTTTAGTTTGATCCATTTCCCCAACCCTGCCTTGATGCTATTGACCTGGTTGGGAGGATTCTTTTGGTCGCTCACATTCCAAAAGACCCCCAATCTCTATGCCCTGAGCGTCTCGCATGGCTGGTTAGCGGTCACGTCCCTCTATTCTATCCCCCCGCAATGGATGCATGGGCTTCGAATCGGTCCCGGCTACTGGACATTCTAAACTCCTCTTAATTGTCGTGCTTGCCGTACCCATCCTCTTTTTCCAGAAGCACGTCCAGTGCGCTCCTAAAAGCTCCCACGATTACAAGCAGCCAACCCAAAACGTGAGAGACAATGGATCCCGTTTTCCCGATATTCTCTAAAAAATCTACCTTGGACGGACCCAAAGTGAAGGCCGCTCCCAAAAGGAAGAAGAGTCCGGCCACTCCCACCATGTCAAAAGGTTTTTTTCGGATCTCATAACCCGCCAACTTGGCAAAAAGAGGAGCGGACAGACAAGCGATCGCCAACGCCACGGTTTCAAACATTCCCAATGACCCCCTGATCGAAAGTATAACCTCAATTGGTTCAATATTCAATACTCCAAACAATTTACAAAAATGTTACAAAAAGTTTGAGTCAAGAAGCCTCCTTTCGTAGTAAAATCAAAAAATGAGGTTCACGACTCTTTTAATGCTCGGCGCATTCCTATTTTCTTCTTTTGTGCCTCCTTACGCACAAGCGAAGAGTTTCTCTCGAACGGAAAGTTACCATTTACGCAATCCCACTCCCAGTCCGGTATCCCCCATCTTTGTCGGGGCTATTCTGGCGGAAAAGTTGGTTCAAAATGGTCCGGAATGGTACTTGCAACTTGCGCGCAATGGAGGGATACGGGTAGGGGAGTCAGAACTCTTATTCGCCCAGCCGCTCCTGGAACAGAAATCTGGAAACTATTTCGTTCTTGGCTCAATCCAACTAAAGAATTATCGGCGCCACTTCGCCAGTCTATTGACCGCGGATAAAAAATTGCTGCGCATTGTTGAGAACGAGAGGGAGTTGAGGAAAGTTCTCCTTGGCAAAGAGTTTACAGTTAGGGATGGGTGGAAGTTAAAAGACATAAATAGCGGCGGAGATCTCTGGCCAAGTTTTGCAATTCAGCCTCGACTGGATGGAAATAGAGCTGTCTTCGAAATAAGAAAGGTCATTCAGAAGATAACCTCTCCGATTCAATTCAATCCTTTGTCGCTCCTGAGATTTAAGATAAATCCGAAATTGGGAACGGTCATTTCTCAGTTGTTGGTTGCCTTAGCCTTAGGGGCAGTATGGACGATCGTTCTCCATTTAAGCGGGAATCATTCCCAGTGGTCAGAGACGTTACCTTTACTTTCTGTTTTATCTGCGGGAGAGAATCCACTCTTTAGAACTCAAAGCAAGCGCAATGCGGGGATATTGTCTCAATTGGGGCTATCCTATCCGGAATTTCAGAAATTGGCGCAGGCGCAGGCAGATTATGAAGAGAATCTAAAGTTGAGGGAACCGACTGTTTTAAAATTTATTTTTTCAACCAAAACTCATCAAAGATTTTCCAAAACTCTCTTAGAACTTGCTCCTAAATTACGAAACTTGGGAGTTATTCAACCTCTAACGCAAGCGCTTCTCTTTGCCAAAGACCATTACTACGGAGACATCAGCGGAACCGCTTCCCAAGATCCTTCTATTTTGAACAAACTATTGGGCATAGGGATTTCTTTAGATGATCCTATAGACCGAATGGTAGCTCGCGCGCTTATTACAAATGATCCCATCCTGTTTAACTTGGGGCGTGGAAGCGATCCCTTGCTGGTAAAATCTCTAAAGAAGATAACCGAGGCCCTGGGTGTAGAGATCTCAACCCTATGGTCCCATCCCTTTATGGATGAGGAACAGTTAATTGCTCAGGAGATCCCTGAAGAAAAAAGAGTGGTCGCCGCGGTGGGATTGGGAGAATTGGCCCGAACCATCTTCAAAGCGAAAGAAGAATTCGCTTTAGCCACACGCGCCGGACGAGCGCCTAAGAAATTTATACTCCTCATAAAAAATATTGAATCCATGGATCCTAGAGTGCGGGCGGTATTCCAGAAAATGTTCATCACAGGAGAGCTAAGCCATTCCAATCTTGCCACACTACAAATTCCGGAAAATTTTCAGATCCTCTTCACCAAGGCAGCCAGCTCCGATCTAACAGATATCTACGCGAGATCTTTTTACGATCAACTTGTCGTAAAAACGGTTCCGGAAGTTAAGGATTTTCTCCCCCCTGTTTTAGAGGGGTTGCCTCCGGGAATTAGAGAGATAGGCTATTTACCGCACCTCCGTATTGAGAGG
>JACPSV010000015.1 GCA_016193115.1 Elusimicrobiota bacterium | reverse complement strand
TGCTCAAGATTTCCACTTTCTTTTTTGCCTCTTCCAGTTTGAGGGAGCAATGTTTGAAGAGAGTGATCCCCTCTTCATATAAGGAAAGGGATTCTTCCAGAGGAACGTCCCCCCCTTCCAGTTTCTCTACGATCTTTTCCAGATTTTTTAAGGCGTCCTCAAACTTGACGTTCTTCAATTCTGGGCTCTGCTCTTTTTTTGTCATCCTCTTTCACCTCGAGTGTTGTTTCGGTCACTGTTGCCTGAATTTCTCCCTGATGGAGTTTGATCCGGATCGCGTCTTGAGCCGTTACCTGCAACGCAGATTTTATAATTTTTCCCTCTTCACTTAAAACAATCGCATACCCTCTGGCCAAGACCGAGAGCGGGGAGAGCGCTTCCATTTGGCCTGCCGCGATCCTTAAACTTTCCCGAAAGTTCTGTATCCTTTTTTCGATTGCGGTCAGAAAGGCCTCTTTTTTAAGTTCCAGGATTTTGCTTCTTTCCAACAAAAGGGACTGAGGCGAAAGAGACAGAATTTTAGATTGGAGCAGTTGAACGGCGTTCCGCCTTTTCTCCAGACGTTGGGTCCATGCGGATCCCAATTTTTCCCAGAGGTAGTCTAATGTCTGTATATGATCTTCCACAATCGCTTTGGGGCCGGTGAAGAGGATGGAGCGCAGGTACCCTTTCATCTGTTGCGCGACAAATTCCAAAGCTGACTGAACTGACTTTTGCAGGCGGGCATGACAATTTTCCAGAGAGTTCTTGAGTTCCAGTTTGTTTTTAACCACCAGTTCCGCCGCCGCGGACGGGGTCGGCGCTCTTAAATCCGACACGAAGTCCGCGATCGTGAAATCTATCTCGTGTCCGACGCAAGAAATAATGGGAATGCGCGAACCGGCAATGGCGCGGGCCACGATCTCCTCATTGAACGCCCACAAATCTTCCACCGATCCGCCGCCCCGCCCCACCAATAACACATCCAGTTCGGTGTGGCACCGGTTCAAATAGAGGATGGCGTCTCGGATTTCTTCTTTGGCTTCTTCCCCCTGCACCTTGACGGGATAAATTAAGATCTCCACGTTGGCAAACCGACGGTCAATCACGGTCAGAATGTCCCGGAGCGCGGCTCCCGTCGGCGAAGTCACAATGCCGATTTTCTGCGGCAGGGCGGGAATCGGTTTTTTGCGGGCAGGGTCGAAAAGGCCTTCCGCTTCCAATTTTTTCTTTAATTGTTCGAAAGCGATTTGGAGAGCGCCGGCGCCTTTCGGTTCTATGCTTTGGAGAACCATCTGGAACCGGCCCCGCGCGGCATAGAGGGTCACGCGTCCGGAGACAAGCACTTGCAGACCGTCTTCCAACCGAAACTTGAGAGAGTTCATAATCCCCCGGAAAGCGACCACGTCTATTTGAGCATTGGTATCCCTCAAGGAAAAGTAGCAGGGTCCGGAACTGGACACTCCCCGGAAATTGGAAATTTCGCCTTCCACCCAAACGTGAGGCAATTGTGTTTCC
>JACPSV010000208.1 GCA_016193115.1 Elusimicrobiota bacterium | reverse complement strand
TCTCCAAAGGCGTTTTGTCTCTGCGGAATATGTCCAGGTAATCTGTCCCTTTACCTTCCACTTTGCCCAGACGTGGGGTCAAGACCGCGTAGGCGACGTTCTTTTGTTTGAGGATCTCTGTCATGCCGGCGGTGTGGAAACCGCCCGCCACTAAAACGGCGATGCGCGTGTTTTGGGAACCGGAACTGATGGTCTGAAACTTCTTGAGGAGGTTGTTGACGAGAACGTCGTTTCTGGAAATGGCGGCGCTGTTAAACCGTTCAAAGGGTTTGAGCAGACGGTCTAGGTTGGAAACGACTTTCTCGCCGCCGCCCAGCTCGGCGATGTTAACGGTCTTGGGTTGCCCGCCAGAACGATCGCCCAATGCGGGATCCACTACGATCTCGGGAGCGACCATCCCTAACGCCGGTTTCTCCGCGATCAATCTTAAATTTTGGGCTCTCTGCGGGATCGCGCGGATGGTTTCCCTTTTGGTTTGGTAATCTTCCCAATCTGTCGGGCTCAGGCGATATCCAATCAGTTTCTCCAGAAGCATCATGTCTTGCGAAAGTTCCATCAACGATTTTTCTTGAGGCGTCAGGACAAGAGATTTGATTCTCCTCTTCTCTAACTGTTCCAACTCGGCAAAAAGTTCTTCGCTGCGGATCTTGTCGGAAATCAAAACGTAACGGATATATTTATCCATCTCCGGCCACTTTTGGATGCTCACTCCGTAAGCCGAGCACACATCCATCAAATAACGATAAAACGCTCCATAGCTGATGTTTCCCAGCCGGTAGGAGAGACTGGCTGAAACCAAGTTTTTAAGTTCCTGTTTGGAAACTTTCTCCACCAATGTGTTGGTCAACTCTTTTCTTTCTTTCTCCACATTGTCATAGTTTAAGGTCTCTTCCAGGTTCAAAGCGTTCATGAAGTTCCGGATCATCTCCTGACCCGCAGGGATGCCGTCTTTGGTGAGAATCTTTAAGTACAGTCCCAATCGGATTGTGCCCTGATGGTACTGCATAATCTTGGAGTCCAAATCTCTCAACTCGGAATTAAATATCTTGGATTTCATGTCCCCTACGGAAACTGTAAGATTTTTGAGGTACTCTTTGGCTTCTCTCTCGATGGGAACGGAATCTTTGAAGGCCTGGACGTGATCCATGTAGAGGTTTTCATCCTCTATTCCCCAGAAAAGGATGGGTGGCTCTTCGGAAGCGGGTTTGTCGGATTCGGGATCCACACCTAAAGTCATTCCCACATATTCCGGTCCGCTGATGAAAGATTCTTTCAGCATGTATTCCGATACCCCGCGGGCAATCTCTTGGTCCGGGAACGTGCGGTAAGGCACAAAATCGAAGGGACCTTTGGCGCCTTCGACGCCTACCAGCATGAGTGATTTAGAAGGTTCGGAATTTGGGGTAGAGGTGGTTTCAGTCGTGTTGGTTGTTTTAGTTGTTTCTACGGTTTCGCCGATCTGCTTCTTTTCCCCTTGAGCCAGGGACTCGATCACGCGAGAAATGTTCTTTTGGGCTTCGAAGTTTTCGTGGGCGTCCTGAATGTGGATCACCATCAAATCGTTCGCTTTCCAGTTGGACGGGATATAGAGATCTTTTAAGCTGACATAGCTCATGGATACGGATCTGAACCAGGAAGGGAGGACTCGCGTCAAATCTGCGGCAGGAATTTTCTTCTCGCCGGAACCCATAGTCGCTGCCAGGGAACTGGCGCCAAAATCCTGTATTTTGGGCACGGAATTGGTTAAAACGTTGAGCTCTAAAGATGGGAGCTGGGCTAAAAGGGCGTTTTCGGATTGGGGAGCGGCGACTTTGGCCGGCCGATTTTCTTTTTCTTTCGATTCGCTCTCGCCGTTTTTCATGCGCTCAGCCGCGGCTTTTCTTTCTTGCCAAAATTTGGAGGCCGGTTCCAGAGCCGCGAATCCTACCTGCACATAAAAGAAGATCACGGCCATACCTAGTGAGGTATGCCGTAACCATGCGGGATATTTAATTTTATTCTCTTTTCGTTCCATAAAAAAACCAACAGTCTTAGATTGACAAGACCTGTTGGTTTTATGTGAGGAAACGATTCGAGGGTGTCCACGGGATCAGGCCAAAATGGCCGGATCACCACAGAATGTCAGGTACCGCACCTGACACCATCAGCACCGCGTTGCTTTACCTTCGGCAGCTCAACCAACATTTTTTCCGCGCTCTTGCGAGACGCGAAAAATTTAGTCTTGTAGCTTTGCGCCCTCCGATTTCTCGGAGTTTGCCTTTATCGGGTTGCTCTCTTTGAAAGATCAGCCAACTTTACTTCAGCGCCCCCGTTTCTCTCAGGGACACACCTGCCATAAACTTAGCAGGAAAACGGTCGCATTTCAAGGGTCTATTTCAAAAATCCTCGTACGCGTAGTAATCTCTAGGATGTCACTCTAAGTATAGATGAAGTGACCGAAACTTTTCTTAAACTTTTTGTAACATTTTTGTAACATTTTTACAGGGGGAGGCGGAGGGTGAATTCGGCGCCTTGGCCGGGGATGCTCTTGAGGGCGATTTGGCCGCGGTGGGCTTCTATGATTCTTTGGACGATGGCCAGGCCAAGACCGGTGCCTTTAACTTTGGTGGTGAAGAGAGGCTCGAAAATCTTTTTCTGATCTTCCTCGCTAATCCCGCTGCCCGTGTCCCTAATGATGACGGTCACGGAACCGTTGCCGGAAGAAGTCTCCACAAGTAAAGTCCCTCCCTGCGGCATCGCTTCCACTGCGTTGTTTAGAAGGTTGATAAAAACCTGCCGAAATCTTTCCTGATCTACCGTTACTGGAGGTAAATTGGGATCCAGATTTTTGACTACGGTAACATTCTCCGGAACGTTCACCACGCTCAATGCGGAATCCAGTATGGTCTGCAACACAACTTGGGCAGGACTGATTTTTAAGACACGCGAGAACTCTAAAAGATCGTTGGAAATTTTTACGGTCGAGTGGATCTCGTTTTCCGCTATCTCCAACATTTGTTGCACCTGATCATTCTGTTGAGGCGGAGGATTCTTTTTGAGGACGGACCGGATAAAGTAAAGGGCGTTCTTGATGGCGGCGAGAGGATTTCTCAGTTCGTGGCCGACCCCGCTGGCCAACTGTCCTATGGCGGCCAACCGTT
>JACPSV010000171.1 GCA_016193115.1 Elusimicrobiota bacterium | reverse complement strand
TCAAGCCAAAGAAAAAATTGCGGAGCTCCTGGGGAAAAAGTTGGTGACCGCTCAGACCGGTCCGGACGGTATCCTCGTCAAACGTGTCCTAATCGAAAAAACCGTGGAGATAGAACGAGAACTCTATTTGAGCGTGACGATAGACCGCAAACGAGCCAAAATTGCGCTGATCGCGTCCGCGCAGGGCGGAATGGAAATCGAACATTTGGCCGCCACCTCTCCGGAAAAAATAGCCAAATTTGAGATTCAGGCTCTCAGCGGTCTGGAACCTTACCAGGCGCGCGCTCTTCTCTTTCAGTTAGGGCTCTTTGACCAGGACCCAAAAGTAGTTCAGGAACGCGTTGCCTTCTTTAAAAACTGCGTTCAGGCGTTCGTAAGTTTGGACGCCTCTCTTTTGGAAATCAACCCGCTGGCGGTCACGAAAGAAGGAAAACTGATCGCTCTGGACGCAAAAATAGTTTTGGACGACAATGCTCTTTACCGGCACCCGGAATTCAAAGACTTGGAATTCTCTGTTCCATTAAGCCCCGCGGAAGAAGAGGCAAAAAAAGCGGGGATTTCTTATATCTCTCTGAGCGGAGACATCGGCTGCATGGTGAACGGCGCGGGACTGGCCATGGCAACGATGGACATCCTCAAACAGTATGGCGGGGATCCGGCAAACTTTTTGGACGTGGGCGGAGGCGCTAACGTGGAACAGGTGACTGCCGCGTTTCGGATCTTGTTGACCGACAAAAAAGTGAGGGCGCTTCTGGTAAACATATTTGGCGGGATCATGCGCTGCGACGTCATTGCCGAAGGAATTGTCGCGGCCGTCAAAGAAACAAAACTCGTGATCCCTCTGGTTGTCCGCCTGGAAGGAAACCGTTCGGAAGAAGGTTTGAAAATTCTTTCCGACTCTCATCTCAATATCGTCAGTATCAAAGGTTTGGCGGAAGCCGCTCAAAAAACAATTGAGCTCTCTCAAAAAAATAAGTCCGCGGTTCCCGCATGAGCATCCTCATTGACAAAAAGACGCGCGTGATCTGCCAGGGGATTACCGGCGGGGCCGGTTCCTTCCATTCCCGACTCTGCAAAGAGTACGGAACCCAAATGGTGGGAGGCGTCTCTCCCGGTAAAGGCGGCGCGGCATTGGACGATATTCCTATTTTCGATACCGTCCGGGACTGCGTGGAGAAAACGGACGCGGACGCCACAATGATTTTTGTGCCCGCGCCTTTTGCAGCGGACGCAATCCTGGAAGCGGCCGCGTCCGGAATCAAAATCATCGTCTGCATTACGGAAGGCATCCCGGTTTTGGACATGGTGCGGGTCAAAGAGGAACTCAAACTTTTTAATTCGGCCAACAAGAAAGACAAAATTTGGTTGATCGGACCTAATTGTCCCGGTCTGATCACGCCCGAAGAATGTAAAATCGGGATCATGCCGGGTTACATCCATCGGCGGGCTAGCCAACAGAAACAGGTGGGCCGCGCCGGCATCATTTCCCGGTCCGGCACCTTGACCTACGAAGCGGTCTGGCAGCTGACCCAGCTGGGAATCGGGCAGACCACCGTGATTGGAATCGGCGGCGATCCTATCCCCGGCACTCATTACATTGAACTGATCGAAATGTTTGAGAAAGACGCGGAAACCGACATGATTCTTTTGATCGGCGAGATCGGAGGATCCGCGGAAGAAGACGCCGCCCTCTACTTTAAGGAAAAGATGTCTAAACCGGTTTGCGCATTTATCGCCGGCAAGACCGCGCCGGAAGGGAAACGGATGGGACATGCCGGCGCCATCATTGAGGGCGGATCGCGCGGAACCGCTCAGGAAAAAATCACTTTCTTAAAGACGATGGGCATTCAGATCGCGCCTTCTCCCGCAGAGATTGGCATTACAGTCCAAAAAGTTTTACAATCAAGGTAATCCCATGGACAAGAAAATACAGTCTCCTGTCCTGACGTTTGGACGTCACACCCTCAACCAGATCGAGACCGGAATCACGAAAGAGTGGCTGGAAACCAACGGTCTGGGCTCCTACGCGATGGGCACGATCGTGGGAGCCAACACCCGCAAGTACCACGGTCTCTTCAACGTGGCGGTGGACGCCGGTCTGAACCGTTCCGTGCTGGTCAACCGTGTGGAAGAATCCGTTCTATTGAATGGCAGAAAAGTGGACTGTTCCTGCCAGGAATATCCCGGAACGATCTCGCCGCGCGGCTACCTGTACCTGGAAAGTTTTACCTACGATCCTTTCCCCCGCTGGTCCATCGCCATAGACGATCTCAAAATCGAAAAGAAGTTTTTCATGCGCGCGGGAGAAGACACATCCGTTTTGGTTTACAAGCATCTCCTCGGACCCACCGCGAAACTTCTTCTGCGCCCTTTCTTTTCCTGCCGCAACCACCACCAACTGGTCCGTCAGGACGACCGTTTCAATAACGCGATTGGAGTTGAAGACAACCAGATCCGCTGCTCCGTTTCCAACCAGCCGGAATTCTACACAACGGTGACGGGCGAACCCGACTCCATGAAAGCGAACATCAAAATTTATGCGGAAGGATACTGGTACAACAATTTGCTCTACGCTCAGGAAGAGGAAGAAGAGGTAGACTATCAGGAAGATCTTTTCAGTCCCTGCCTGATCCTGGCCGAGATTTCGCAGGGGCAGCAGATCGCTTTGGTCTTCTCGCGCGAGAAAAATTTAAATATCCAGATTGACCGCTGGATTGAGCAAGAAGTTTCCCTGCGAAGCAAGGGACTGGAAAAATTTCCTATCCAGACCCCCTTCGCGAGACGATGCGTTCAAGCCGCAGACCAATTTATCGTCAACGGCAAGAACGGACTTCGCATTACTTGCGGATACCCTTGGGCTTCCGATCAAACGCGGGAATCTTTGATCAGTTTGCCGGGACTCTGTCTGGCAACCGGAAAAATTGAGGAAGCCCGGGCGATTTTGAGAGACTGCTCTAAACTGATTCTTCAGGGACTTCTGCCGAACCATTTCTATATGAACGGCAGCGGCAGCATCGCCGAATATTCCTCCATGGACACGCCTCTTTGGTTCATCTACGCAGCGCAAAAATTTTGGGAAAACACGAAAGATCCGGACTTTTTGAAAGAGTTCAAACCTCACATCGAAAAAATTTTGATGGCTCTCAAAGAAGGGGTTCGGATCGCGGATCCCCAAACCCCGATGGAGATCTTCATGGACAACGATCATCTCCTGAAGGGAGTGTCCCCAAAGTATCCTCTCACTTGGATGAACGGCAAAACGAGCGACTGGATTGCCACTCCCCGCAAAGGAAAGCCGGTAGAGGTTCAAGCGTTGTGGTACAACGCGCTCCAATTTTATTCGGAACTGTGCCTGAAACTGGAAGTCTCTGACAACGGCTGCGCCGACCTCGCCAAAAAAGCGCGGGAAAGTTTTAACATGCTTTTCTGGAACGCGCAAAATAACTATCTCTATGACGTCATAGACGGATCCAATCGCGAAGGGTCCATCCGTCCCAACGCTCTCTACGCCATCAGTCTTCCCTACGAGATCCTGGAGACAGAAAAGTTTCAACCTTTATTTGAAACAGCATGGAAGAACCTCTACACCTCTCTGGGACTGCGCACGTTATCCCCGCAGGAACCTCACTTCCATGGCATTTGCAAAGGCGGCGAGAAAGACAGGGTTTCCGCCGCTCATAACGGCACTATTCTTTCTTTTCTGATTGGCTCTTTTATAACGGCATTTTTCAAAACCTATGGACGCAACGAAAAAAATAAAGAAGAGGCGGCCCAATTTCTTCTGCCTTTTGTCGCTCACCTCGCGGACGCGGGTTTGGGTTCCGTTTCGGAGATGTTTGACGGCAACACGCCGCACTATCCCCGTGGCTGCATCGCGGAAGCGCGCGGAGTCGCCGAGATACTGCGGGTCATGAAAGAAGAAGGACTCGAAATTTAAGGAGAACTCACAATGCCCTTTGTGCGGATCACGATGATGCCTCGAAGCATGGAAGTTAAAAAAGCTCTGGCCAAAGAGATTGCGGACGCCGTGATGAAACATTGCAACGTGTCTCCGGACCACACGTGGATCGTGTTTGAAGAACCTCCCAAATCTTCCTGGTCGTTCGGAGGAAAGCTCGCCTCAGAATAACGGATGAAAATCGGCGTTCCTAAAGAGATCAAAAACGGAGAGTGCCGCGTCGCTCTCACCCCAAACGGAGCGCAGACTCTTCTCTCTCAGGGACACACGGTTCTACTGGAAAAAAGTTCCGGCGTTCTCGCCGGTTTTCCGGACAGAGAATACGCACGAGCCGGAGCGCGCCTCGTTTCTGACGCCCAAACTGTTTGGAAAAAGTCTGACCTGATTCTGAAAGTCAAAGAACCGCAATCTTCCGAATATCCCTTTCTTTCCCCCAACAAAATTCTTTTCTGTTTCCTGCACTGCGCCGCCAGCATCTCTTTAACGCGCGCGCTTCTGCGATCCGGAGTGAGCGCAATCGCGGGCGAAACCATACAAGACGCCTCCGGCAGACTTCCCTTGCTCGAACCCATGTCCGAAATCGCGGGCCGGATGGCGGTGATCATCGGCGCTTACTATCAGTCCACCTGTCACGGAGGCGGCGGGATATTGATTTCGGGTCTTCCCGGAGTTCTTTCCGCCAAAGTCGTGATTCTGGGTGGCGGCACCGTCGGTGAAAACGCCGCAAAGATCGCTTCCGGCATGGGCGCGCAAGTGACCATTCTTGACCACCGTCAGGACCGGCTGCGCCTTCTGGACGAACTATTGCCGGAGAACGTTTCTACCCTGCACTCCACCCCTCAAAACATTCTAAAATCCGTTTCGGACGCGGATATCTTAATCGGCGCGGTCTTAATTCCCGGCGCGAAAGCTCCCAAACTGGTCACGCGAAAAATGATTAAACAGATGCGCGCGGGAACCGTGTTCGTGGACGTCTCCATTGATCAGGGAGGCGTGGCGGAAACTTCACGAGCCACCACGCACGCCAAACCTACGTTCCGGGTAGACGGGGTTCTGCACTACTGCGTTCCCAACATGCCGGGCGCGTATGGACGCAGCGCCACACTGGCTCATGCGGACGTTTCTCTCAAATACATCGAGAAACTGGCGAACCGAGGGCTTGGAGACGCGTTTCGAGAGGACCCGGGATTCGCTTCGGGACTGAACACCCATGCGGGAAAAGTCACTCACCCCGCCGTCGCCGAATCCCTTTCTCTCCCTTATTCCCCCTTTTGATCGCAATCCAGACTCAAAATTTAAGTAAGCATTTTAGAAGACCGTGGAAGCGGTGCGCGATCTTTCTTTCCAGATCGGGAAAGGAGAACTGGTTGGATTTCTGGGACCGAACGGCGCGGGAAAAACCACTACGCTCAAACTTCTTTCCGGACTTCTCTATCCGACTGCCGGTTCTCTATCTATTCTCGGACATGTTCCGTTCAAGCGGGAAACGGAATTCCTAAAAAAATTCTCCATGGTGATGGGACAACGCACGCAACTGTGGTGGGACCTGCCCGCGCGGGAAACGTTTCGTCTCAACCAAAAGATCTATGAAATTCCGGACCCCGTGTTCCGAAAACGGGAATCGGAACTGATAGAACTTCTGGAACTGGAACCCCTTGTGAACCTGCCTGTCAAGAAACTCTCTCTGGGTGAAAGGATGAAAGCGGAACTCGCCTGCGCTCTCCTGCACGAACCGGAAGTTCTGCTTCTGGACGAACCGACTCTGGGTTTGGACCTCGTGATGCAGAAAAAATTGAGACATTTTATCGCTGAATACAATCGGCGCACGCAATCCACAATCCTACTCACCAGCCACAACATGAACGACGTCCAAGAACTGTGCAAACGCGTCATGATTATTGACGAAGGCCAGCTGATTTACGACGGTGATTTCGACAGGATCATCCAACATTTTGCTCCGGACAAAGTCGTTGCGATCTCCTCTTCCCAACCAATCCCCATGGAAACGCTTAAAGATCTGGGTCAAATTCTTTCCCACAACGGCGCCAGCGCGAAAATGGAGGTTCCTCGCCAATCAGTTTCCCGCGTTCTGGAACAGCTCTTCAAGCGCATCCCTCTTCTCGACCTGACCGTGGAAGAACTGCCGATCGAAGAGATTGTGCGCCGGGTCTTTTTGAGAACCCGATCCCAATCCCAATCCCAGAAAAATCTGTTCGCGCCCGGGGAATGGGAAATTCAGGAGCAGGAGAAGAAAGGGATGCGGGAGCGCCCTCTTCCTGAACCATGATTTCACTGATTAGAAAGTACGGGTCGGTTCTCCGGATATCCCTACAGCAATCCATTTACTACCGCGCCTCTTTCCTGATGGATCGGGCGCGCACGATTACGATCGTGTTTGCTTTCTACGCTTTCTGGTCCACTCTTTTCCAAGGCCGGTCCCAACTGGCGGGATACAGTATCAGTCAGATGTTTACCTACGTCTTAGGGATGAATATCTTACGTTCTCTCATTTTCTCGGACAAGACCTGGGAGATCCTGCGGGAAATCAATACCGGACGCATTTCCTACTACCTGATCCGCCCCATCTCTTACATCGGATACTGTTCCGCCCGCGACCTAGCCGACAAAATAATCCACCTTTTCTCGGCCTTTTTAGAGGTTTGGATTGCGGTCTCTCTTTTTAACATTCCTCTCTACCTTCCGAAATCTCCGGTCACGCTTTTGGCTTTTCTTTTGTCCGCAGTTCTGGCCATGATTCTTTACTTCCTCATGAGTTACGCCGTGAGCGCTCTCGCCTTTTGGACCGCAGAATCGGGAGGCCCCAGATTCTGTTTTGAACTTTTTTTAGAGTTTGCCGCGGGCGCTTTCTTTCCTTTGGACGTTCTGCCCGCAAGTTTGAAATCCATTTTTGAGTTCCTGCCTTTTGCCTCTCTTCTATACTTTCCTCTCAACATCTTTTTGGAGAGGGCTTCTCCAGCAGCCCTGCTTTCGGGATTCCTGAACCAGATCCTATGGATTGCGATCCTATCCTTTGTGACCCGCTCTCTCTGGAAGCGGGGACTCAAAGCCTACTGTTCCGAGGGAGGCTAAATGAAGAAGTACACCTTGGTCTGGTGGAAACTGGCGGAGATGTCTTTTCTCATGCAATGCGCCAACCGCTGGAGCTCATTGGGATGGTTGGGCGGGAAAATCGTTCGATTCGTTTTCTTTTTTATATTCCTGACCGCCATATTTAGGCACGTCCCAAACGTGGCCGGCTACTCTCTCACGCAGGTCACTTTCTTTTATCTCACGTTCAATATTGTGGATATACTGGCTCAACTTTTCTTCCGTGGGATCTACATGATCGGACGCGATATCCGGGAAGGAGACATGGACTTTTACCTCATCCAGCCGGTTCATCCCCTCTTTAGGATTTCTTCCAACCTGATTGACTTCCTGGACTTTCTCACTCTGATTCCCGTTCTCGTCCTTACGGGCATGGTTCTGCCGAAAATTTTGGGCGCTCTCAACTTTCCGGAGCTAACCCTGCGCCTGATCCTCTACGGTTTGCTTTGCGCGAACGGGGTGACAATCGCTTTTTCCATCCACGTTCTTATCGCTTCTTTGACGGTGCGCACTCAACAGATGGAAAGCACGGTCTGGCTTTACCGGGACGTCGCAAGTCTGGGACGGTTCCCTTCCGACGTGTATTCGGAACTTTTCCGCGCGATCCTCACATTCGTTTTTCCCATTGCCGTGATGGTTTCTTTCCCATCCAAAGCTCTCTTGGGGATACTCTCTTGGGATAAAGTGGCGCTGGCATTTTTTCTCTCCTCCATTCTTCTCGCGCTTTCATTGGGATCCTGGAAATCAGCTCTGAAACATTACTGTTCCGTTTCCAGTTAGGATCATGTTCCCGATTTTATTTCAGATAGGACCTTTCACTTTTCATACCTACGAACTTCTAGTGGCTCTAGGAGTGATCCTCGGTTTCCAAATCCTTCTTCATCTTGCAAAAAGCGAGGGGCGCCGCACCCACGAAACGGAAGAGTCCCTTTACCGTTTACTTTTCTTTCTTGTCTTGGGCGGCATTCTGGGGGCGCGGACATTCTTTGTTTTTCTGGAATGGAAAAATTTTGAATCGGA
>JACPSV010000170.1 GCA_016193115.1 Elusimicrobiota bacterium | reverse complement strand
GAACAAATTTATCGTTTTCTTTTTGCGGAGGCCCTTGAGAATAGTGGGAACGCGGGTCATAACCGGTTCGCGCAATTTCTTGCATCAGTTTTCGCCATCTCGGATCCTCTTTTTTGGATTGAGAAATGGCCTCTGCAAGAGCATAGAATATAGTTGGACCGACTTTATATTGTCTCATGT
Source organism: Elusimicrobiota bacterium (assembly GCA_016193115.1). Lineage (GTDB taxonomy): Bacteria > Elusimicrobiota > Elusimicrobia > 2-02-FULL-39-32 > 2-02-FULL-39-32 > JACPSV01. Next base: position 2,072 of record JACPSV010000170.1, on the reverse strand, counting down.
TTGCCCAAAGATGTTCCGCTTCGGCCATTAAAATCCCCCTATATAACCGGGTAAGAATGCGCGCCTCTTTGGAATCCAAATCGTATTCTTTCTTCAAAACTTTCTCGAAATCGCTGATTTGATTTTCTTTCTCCTCAAAAGGAGAATCGGACGAAACTCCCAACTTGACCCAGCGGTTAAAGAAAGCGCTGGAGAAGTCCCCTTGAGAATCGGAAGCGATCTCAGAAACAAAATGAACGTGAGCTGGCTTTACAAACCTCCTTATTTCCCCTTCCCGAACCTCCAAATCAATGTACCCGTCCTCCAGAAAACCGTTCAAAGCGGTGCGCATCTCTTCGCTCCACTGGTCAATGTTCCGTATCCAAACAATCACCGGCTGTTGGGTCTCGCCATTCTCACTATTCTGAATGTCATTCCCTTTTCCCTCACCGTCATTCCGGCGAGAGCCGGAATCCATCATAAGATGTCTCGAAACAGCCCCCTTCACGTGCTGAGAGCGCGTTCCATCCTCCGGCCTCTTCCCTAAAATCGGAAAAAGGTCTCCCAGAATTTCCAGAAGTGTATGTTCCGGAGCTGAATCAATGGGAACGATCTTAGCGTTCATCTTGACCGCCACTGAGTGAAGCATGTCCCCCGTACGCGCCCCCTGTTGAGAAATGTAGAGGAGGGGTTCTCCCTGTTCGAATAAAGACTGAGTGAAGTAACTAACCCACGCCTCATGATCGGTCACGGCTCCGCCAAACTTTTCCGAAACTTCCCTTTGTAGTCTGTACTTCAAAACATTAACTTGCATTGCGCTCCAATCCTCTCCCCCAGAGATCCAAGATCTCATTGTTGGACCGAAGGTACCATCCTTCTTACTTATTGCGATCACAGCGCCTTGAAGCTGGCTGTGCAGCAACTCCAACACCCTCATTCTCTCCTCCGTATCCGGAAACATGGCTTTATAAACGACCCTCATGGCTTTGTAGAGGGAGTACAGAGCTTCGTCTGGGTTGTTTGTTTTCAATTCCTTCCGTATTCGAGCAGCAATTCTTCGGATCTCTCTCTTGGAGATTGTGTGTCGGTCCCTGTTGTCTTTTCCTACCTCCTTACCAATTCTAGGTTTCAAATCTAGATGGAAATTGACTAAAATCTCCGCTAAATTTTCTTTCATCCCGCTGGAAAGCGGGGACTTCTTACCCAAGAAATGAATAAAGAGTCTCTTCAAAGTTTCCGGAGATTCATCCTCATCCACATGGATAAAATGTAAGTTGGAGGCGATCTCGCTTTTAAGGAAGTGGCGACCTTGCGCCTCTTCCGGCGAATTGTTGGTGACGATCAGATGAAAATCTTTGTGGACTTCCAATTTAATCAGATGGCCTGGAAACTCGGAGATATAGATCTCTTTATCTCGGGCCACGATAGCGCTCAGCCAGCTCATCAATTCTCTACCCTGCTCCCCAATGGCTCCTTCGTCAGAAACAAACACCCCGCCGTTGACGAGGTAATCCAAAAGGGGTTGACGATACCGTTTCTTTCCGGATTTATCTATCCACGATCTGCAAGAAAGTATAATCCTTCCTCTACTATCTTCCCTATAGGTACCGATCCAATCGGAAATGTCTCTTTCCCCATGCATCTGGAAAACCGTGCGCGGCAACCCCAGAAGAAGCGCCATCTCGCGGGCAATGCTGGTCTTGCCGGCGCCCGCTTTCCCTTCCAAATCCACGTGCCACCCATCCTCAAACGCCCCGAGAATCGCCTCTTCCACTTTTTCCTGAACTTCCGTCTCCATCAAGAAATCTTCTTCCGTTAAAGGCACATTCCCGTCCCCCTCACCCTTTCCCTCTCCCCCAAGGGGGAGAGGGAAGACCTGTCCTGAGCGTAGTCGAAGGGGTGAGGGGGCACTGTATGGGTTGCGAATATCTTCAAATTCCAGCGCCCAATACGTTTTATCCCCAAACTTTTCGCTTGCGCGGTCGGAACCCAGAGCGGCGGGATTCAACAATTCGTGTCTCGTAAGATAGAGTTTTCCTTTGAAGTTCAGGTATACTGTTCCCTCCTCATCGGCTAGATAATAGAAGGGTTTT
>JACPSV010000169.1 GCA_016193115.1 Elusimicrobiota bacterium | reverse complement strand
TCGGGTCGCTCCTGCGGTTTACGGACGCCGCCGGTTACACGATGGTCAAAAAAAACTGGTTCAACGGTCTGCAGATGCCTTCCATCGTCGTAAAAAGGTTAAACGGAAATTTTGAACTGACGCGATCGTTCGACTACAATGATTTTAAGAATAACTTGTCCTAGCGGGCTTGTTGAAAAAATATCCAACCCAACGTCATTCCCGCGAAAGCGGGAATCCAGAGTCCTTCGAACAAACTGGATTCCCGCTTTCGCGGGAATGACGGGCGGCTGGCAGTTTTTCAACAAACCCCGAACCATTCGCTGAAGGAGGCAATATGAAACACAATGTGCTGATCATCGGAGCCGGAGGCGTAGCCCATGTGGCCGCTCACAAATGCGCGCAAAACAACGATATTCTGGGCGACCTTTGCATTGCCTCTCGAACGCAGAGCAAATGCGACAAGATTATAGAAAGCATCAAACGAAAAAATAATATCAAGGACAAATCCAAAAAAATATATTCCCGTCAAATCAACGCGCTCGATATTCCCGCCACCGTCCAGCTCATTCGGGAAACCAACTCTTCCATCGTCATCAATCTGGGAGTCTCGTTCCTGAACATGTCCGTTCTGGAAGCCTGCATTGAAACCGGGACGGTCTACATGGATACCGCCATTCATGAAGAACCCAGCAAAATCTGCGAGGATCCCCCTTGGTACGGCAACTACGAATGGAAACGCATGGACCGCTGTAAAGCGAAAGGGGTGACAGCAATTTTAGGCGTGGGGTTTGACCCTGGCGTCGTGAACGCGTACTGCGCTCTGGCCGTAAAACACCATTTTGATACCATTGACACGATTGACATCATGGACGTTAACGCCGGAAAACACGGAAAATATTTTGCCACAAATTTCGATCCGGAAATCAATTTTCGCGAGTTTACAGGAAAAGTTTGGACGTGGATTGACCGGAAGTGGGCGGCAAGGACTGTTCATACGGAAAAAATGACCTACGATTTTCCAGTGGTCGGCGAACAAACGGTTTACCTCAACGGACACGACGAACTCCATTCCCTTTCCCGCTACATTGACGCCAACAGTATCCGTTTCTGGATGGGGTTCAGCGAGCACTATATCAACTGTTTCTCCGTACTGAAGAACATCGGGCTATTATCGGAGAATCTGGTGAAGACCGCGGAAGGAGTGGAAGTAATACCTCTAAAGGTCGTGAAAGCTTGCTTGCCCGATCCTTCCTCTCTGGCGCCCAACTATACAGGCAAAACCTGTATCGGGAATCTGGTGAAGGGAACCAAGAACGGCCAATATAAGGAAATTTTTATTTATAACTCGTGCGATCACAAAGAATGTTATAACGAAGTGGAGTCCCAAGCCATCTCTTACACGGCAGGCGTTCCGCCCGTGGCCGCGGCCATTTTGGTTTCTAAAGGCGTCTGGAATCCCAAGACGATGGTAAACGTCGAGCAGCTCGATCCCGATCCGTTCCTGAACCTGCTTGGGAAGATCGGACTTCCCACCGTCGTAGAAGAAAAAACCCCGGTCACAGCGTAGGAATGGCTATTCCCTGTGGCGCAGAAATTCTATGGCTGGGGGTAGAATAGAAATAAATATGATCGCAAGGATTACTAGCGTAAAGTTGTTTTTGACCACGGGGATGTTCCCGAAGAAGTAGCCCGCAAAAAGACAAACCGCCACCCAGACCACGCCTCCGATCACGTTGTAGCTGATAAATTTCCAGTAGGTCATTCTGCCGACTCCCGCCACAAAAGGCGCAAACGTGCGAACGATGGGAACGAAACGGGCATAGATAATTGTTTTCCCGCCGTACTTCTCATAAAACTGGTGAGTTCTTTCCAAATGTTTTTTGTTCAGAAACCGGACTTTCTCCTGAGAAAATATCTTAGGCCCCACATAAGCTCCCAACCAATAGTTGACCGTATCTCCAATCACGGCCGCAGCGGCAAGCGCGATAAAAAGCCAAGTGATGTCTAAAGAGCTCGCCGCTGTCAACGCGCCTGCGGCAAAAAGGAGGGAGTCGCCCGGCAAAAGCGGCAGGACGACCAGTCCTGTCTCGCAAAATATGATCACAAACAGAATCAAATAGGTCCAAACCCCGTAACTGTCTATGACCCAACTGAGATGCACATCCAAATGAAGAAATATGTCCACGATATCCTTGATCCATTCCATTTTTAGTCTGCTCCTTTCCAGCGGTTGTGAATCCAGAGCCAGAGTTCCGGACGTTCGCGGATCCACCCTTCAATCACACGGTTCATGCGCTGTGTCGCTTCCGCCACGCCTTCCTGGCTCTGTTCCAGACCCGAAAAATCCATCTTTCTCTCAAACTGCAGTCTGATCGTATCCCCATCTTTCCAACAACGCGCGCAATGGACTGGTATGGAGTAGCGGAGCGCCAAAACGGCCGGCAGAGAAGAGGTGTAGGCCGGCCGTCCAAAAAAAGGAACCCGCAGGCCGCCTTCCATGACCCGATGATCTATCAGCATAGTCGTCACGTTACCCGCTTTCAGCCATCGGATCGTCTCGCGCACTGCGTTCCTGGCCAATATCACCTGGGTTCCGCTGCAACTTCTAAAGCGCGTGACCATGTCGTTCACATAAGGATTCTTGACCCGGCGGGCAACCACCGCCATCTTAAATCCAAGTTCGGGTGAATCCACGAGTCCCGGACGATTATTTCTATTTTTTCCTTCGAATATTGCGGGAACGATTCCTGCAGATTTTTCCTTGCGATTCTGTTTCGGGAAGAGAATAGAAAGTAGAGGCACCATCCAATTTTTTTTCCAAAAACAGAACTGGCGCCCAACGGCAAAAATCCAAGAAGATGAACAAAAATCTTTAGTAGAAAAGATTCGAGAAGGTACTTAACTTTTGTTACCACTCTCTTTTGATTTCCCGCCAGTAGAGTTTCTTCGGTTTCTGGTTCAAGGTTAGAACACCCGTTGAAATATCTTCATCAAAATAGACGGTGACCGATTGCGGATTGGTTGCCTGCGCCATGTCCAGAACACCCACAATATTCAAATTTGTGCCGGAGTTACTGACATTACTAAAATAACAGTAGGCATGGAGAAGTACATCCGCCACAATAAAATTGTTCCCGGCTCCCGTGGAAGAAAAAGCGGTGGCATTTGTTCCTTGCGCGGTAGACCATCCTAAAGTGCTATTACCGTAAGTTCCGTTGTAAAGGTACTCTTTTTGTGCATCTACGGGTATTTTGACGGTGCGGTTTGGTGTGTCGTTGTCTCCATTGACGGACAGAGTGGCGTTGGGAGCTACAAAAGCGGCAACCGCGATTTGGCTGCCTGAATCCCTGGAACTTAAACTGTACTCCGCTTCCAAGAATATGACTGAAGTGGAGTTCCTAAACACATAAGCACCGCCACCTGGCCATGCTTTTAATCCTATCTCTTCAGTCGCAGGAAAATATCCGGAGCGTGTCGGAGAAGATGCTGCAAGTCTTCCCGCGCTGCTTGCGCCTCCAGTTCCATTTGTTTTATAAAATGATGGAACTGACGAATTTTTTGCCAAAGTGCGGTACTGATCTAAATCAATGGTTGCCGGCTCATCCAAATCTGTGTCATGACAATAATAGTCGTACGTCCCATTCCACACTTCGGAGCTGTCTCCATGTGGACCGCCTGCGCT
>JACPSV010000176.1 GCA_016193115.1 Elusimicrobiota bacterium | reverse complement strand
GGATTTACAGAAACAGATCGGGTTGCCTGCCGACGAAAGGGTTCCGTTGGTGGGAATGGTCTCGCGTCTGGACACCCAGAAAGGGTTCGGAAAAATTCCGGAGACTGTCCGCCGGTTAACAAAACAAAAGATTCCGTGCCAATGGGCGATTTTGGGAGTGGGAGACAAAAAAATTCAGGAATCCTTGTTGGCCCTTCAGAAAAAAAATAAGAAGAGTTTTGCCGTTCATTTGGGGTTCAGTCCGGATCTGGCGCACAAAATATACGGGGGTTCGGACCTATTTGCGATGCCGTCCGAATTTGAACCGTGCGGACTAAGTCAAATGATCTCCATGAAGTACGGAACCATCCCGGTCGTGACCCCAACGGGCGGGTTACGGGACACCGTACTGCCGTGGAACTCCAAAACAAAGAAAGGGACAGGTTTCGTCAGCGATTCCCTTTCTGCGGACTCCTGGTCTCAATCTCTCATCCAAGCCATCCAAACCATGCGCAAACCGATTCCCTGGACTGCGCTCAGGAAAAACGCCATGAAGACCAATTTTTCCTGGAAGAGATCCGCCAAAGAATACATCAAACTGTACCTCAAGGCCCTCACATGATCGGGACAAAAGAGTTTCTTTCCGAACAAAAAGGGACGATTCCTCTGATCCTTTTTCTGACTTTTACGTTCACAACCCTGATCGCGATTCATCGAGACATCTGCCAATCCATTCAGTCGCAGAAAAAAATTCTCTCGATGGATCTCCTGGCCCGAACCGACATTCAGACTGACCAGGCCGAACGGTTGCTGGAACAACTTAAACAAATCCCTTCCTTGACCGCCGTGACGGCAGTTTCCCCGGAAGAGTCCTTAAAAAACATCTCAGCCGATCCCAGCCTCTTGCTCGATCCGGACTGGCTGGAAAAAAAGAATTCTCTTGGTGGAAGGACAATTCTTCCTTGGAGTTACACTCTTTATTTTGACCGGTGGGATACCCTCTTTCTGGAAAAAACTGTGCCGCAAATCCGCAACTTGACGGCCGGCGAAGACAAAATTCCCGTTTTCACGGAAGTGGACTACGATCACGAGAGATGGACGATCCTGAACGGCCTCTCCCAAAGATTGCGCTGGCTGAGGAGCCTGGGATTTGTTTCCGCGCTTCTGGTTCTGACTCTGGGAATGGTTCCGATGATTGGTTTTTTTTCCGCGAAAAAAGAACCTGCTTCAACGACTCTGTCCTTCTATTTTTCTGAAAGAAGGGGACCGCTCCTGATTGTAATTTTCTTCTGCGCGGCCGCCAGCGCAACCCTGCATCAATCTTTGATCCTGTTTGCGTTTGGAGGTAACCTTAAGTTCGACCAGGAACTTTTTCTTGTCCAGATTCTTGTTGCGGCCCTGTTCACATTCGTATCCACAATCCTCCGCCGGCGGCAAAAGGGCAGGCCATCGAATGATTAAAAGCATGGCCGCGGTTTTGCTCTTTTCTCTGACCGTCTTTCCCGGCTATCCGGAATCCGTCCAGAAGCTGGAAAAGAACATCCAGTCCAACCAGGAAAATCTACGCAAGATTCAGGAAAAGATGGCCGTTCTGCAAAAGGAAAGGTCCAAACTGAAAAAAGAGGAAGAGGACTTGTTCCTGAAACTAAAGAACGTGGAAAAGAACATTCAGGGATCCACTCAAAAACAGAACCGTTTGAGCCGGCAAATTCGTCAGTTGGAATCCCAAATCATCCAATTAAACCGGGAAGTCATTCATTTCTCGCAAGAAAAAAACTGGGCGGAAGAGAGGCTTCTTCAGAGTTTGAAAAATTATCATGCCCGCGCGCTTGTTGCCCGCCGCATGCGCGCTTCTCCGATTCAACGGTGGTGGCTGAAAGATTCTATTGTATCGGGCGTGTCGCAAATGAAATCAGCCGAGTCTCTGGCGATTTACACGACTGCGCAGAGGGAACAAAAATTGGGCGACAAAAAAGAGTTGTCTTCCCTCAAATCCCACTTAAATCTGGAAGTCTCCAAACAAAAAGAGATTCAGAAAGAAAAATCTCATCTCTATCAAGCGACTTTGGAGAAGAGAACCCTCATGGAACAGGAAGTCAAGCGTCTTCAGGAGACGCGCGAATCTTTGGAAAAATGGATCTCCGACCTGAAGAGGAGAAAAGAGGAAACGCTTGCCGAGAGGAAAGCGTCGGAAGCGGCGAAAAAACAAATTCTGGCAAGAAAAGGGAACTTACCCTGGCCCGTGGAGGGAACGATCCTTTCTCCCTATGGAAAATACAAGCATCCAACCCTCGGACTGATTTTGATCCAAAACGGAATTAAGATCCAAGCGCCGCCTAAAAGTCCCGTCAAATCCGTGGAAAAAGGGCGCGTCGCTTACGCCGCGGATTTCCGGTCCTATGGACAAACCGTGATTATTGACCATGGGGGGGAACTCTATTCGATCTACGGCCATTTGGGCGAGATCTCCGTTAAGAACGGTAAAAAAGTGGCCGGCGGAGAAATTATTGGCCTGACAAATTCCAATAACGGCTCTCAACTCTATTTTGAATTTAGAAGCCAGGGCAAGCCGGAAAACCCAACTCTGTGGTTGACCGCTAAAAAGGAGACAACGAAATGAAGAAAAATCATGGGAAAAAAATTCTCTTAATCTCGAGCTTTTTTTTGGGGTTTCTGGGAACATTCGCGTTCCAGAAACTTTCTTCCGCGCAAGCGGAAACGGCCAACGTAGACAAAACACTCGAAAACCTGCAGATCCTCGTGGAAGTTTTTGACTATATCCAGCAAAATTATGTGACCGAAAAAGACACCAAAGATTTGATCTATGGAGCCGCGCACGGAATGGTGAGAACTTTAGATCCTTTCAGCCAATTCTTGGAACCGGAACCGCACAAAGAAATGCAGACGGAAACGGAAGGCCAGTTTGGAGGGTTGGGCATCCGCATCGAGATCCGCAACGACTGGCTAACCGTCATGACTCCTATTCCGGATACCCCCGCTTACCGCGCGGGCCTTTTGCCCGGAGACAAGATCGTTAAAATCGAGGGCGAATGGACACAAGGCATCAGTCTGCAAGACGCTGTCCGGAAACTGAGAGGACAACCGGGAACTCAGGTTAAAATCTCAATCGTCCATGACGGATCCAAAGAGCCGCAGGACATCACTCTCACGCGGGAAGTGATTAAAATCGAGTCCACCCGCAGCCGCATGTTGGAAGATAAAATCGGGTACGTTCAATTGCTCGAGTTCACGGCCAAGACCGACGCCGACATGAACCGGACGCTCACGCGCCTGAGCAACGACGGAATGGACGCCCTTGTCCTGGACCTGCGAAACAATCCCGGCGGTCTCCTCAACTCCGCGGTGAACGTAAGCAAAACATTTCTGGACAACCAAAAGCTGATCGTCTACACCGAAGGCAGGAAAACGAACCGCGTGGAATACAAGTCAGACGTCAAAGCTTCGTTCGCCAAGATTCCTATGGTGATCCTTGTGAATGGGGGTTCCGCTTCCGGATCGGAGATTGTGGCCGGCGCGATGCAAGACCATCATCGCGCTTTAATTGTGGGTACGACAACGTTCGGTAAAGCTTCCGTTCAGTCCGTGATCCCTCTGTCCGACGGGTCGGGATTGAGACTCACAACCGCCAAATATTATACCCCTGCCGGCCGGGCCATTCAAAGAGACGAAAAAACAGGGAAAGGCGGGATCGTTCCCGACATCCTGATTGAGGTGACGCGGGAAACCGAAATCAAGCTCCGGCGTCAACAAGAAGAAATCTATGCCAAAGACCGCACGCCTCAATCGGTGATCAAGAAGGAAGAGCAAGTGGATGATCTGGCCTTAAAGAGAGCGGTGGAATTCTTAAAGGCCCGGAGAATTCTCAACTTCACTCCCTGAAAATAGCGTGAAGAACCCAGTCAAAACAATTCTGGGTTTGGGAATCCTTGCCGTTCTCTGTTTCTACGGGTGGAGGTACCAAACACAGGGTATTTTGTTCGATGAGAGCGGGATTTCCGGTCAATTTGAGACGATCCTAGACGATGTCTTAGACCGGAACGGCGTCGGGGAATCCGACGTTCTAAAAACCCAGCGCAGGGAAATAAAAAAAGATGTGCCTCTTCCCACGCTCTGGATAGAAACAGAGAGGAGCGTCCGTCTCTCCCCTACGATCGTTCTGAACGATATCATTCAAGCTCTCGAACGTTCCGGAATTCCTCTCAAGATGAAGGTTCTTTCCCGAAACTCCCGTTCCGGTTCCACGATTGTGGAACTGGGAAAGAAAAAGAATCAGGTATTTCAAAGGATCATTTTCCTGACTTCCGGAAAAAAACAGTCTCCGTCCGCGCAAGGACGCGGAGGCGCGGTGACGATTGTCATAGACGATCTGGCCGGACGCTTGTCCGACATCGAGAATCTGGAAAAATTCTTCGCGCTGAACGTACCGATCACCTACGCTGTCTTGCCTCAGGAGAAAATGAGCCGCGCGATCTCGGAAAAGATCCACGCGAACGGACAGGAAATCATTCTCCACCAGCCGATGGAACCGGAAGATATCCAACACAATGATCCGGGAGGAGCCACGCTTCTGGTTTCGATGAGCGAGCCGGAAATACAGTCCCGACTGAAAAAAAATCTGCAGTCTGTGCCTTACGCCTTAGGGATATCCAACCACATGGGATCCCGCTTTACGGCGGACGAAAAGGCGATGAAGATTTTTCTGAATAGCTTAAAAGCGTTTTCTAAATCCAATCCTTTGCGCGAAGATCTCTTCTTTTTTGATTCGCGCACCTCGCCTAAATCCGTAGCCAGGAAAACATCCCTATCGCTGCGCGTGCCTTATCAGGTCAACGACATTTTTCTGGACGATCAAGACGATCTGGCTACCATCAAGAAACAGATTCAACAATTAAAAAAAGAAGTCCGGCGCAAAGGCCATGGAATTGCGATTGGACACATCCAGAGAGGACACCTCCTGCAAGCGCTCTCGGAAACTATTCCAGAATTCCATAAAGAAGGGATTGAGTTTGTGCCTCTATCGCAACTGATCCGCTCTCCCCAATGAACGTTCTGGGAATTGAAAGTTCTTGCGATGAAACAGCGGCGGCCGTTGTGAAAGACGGACGAAAAATACTTTCCAACATCATTGACTCCCAGGAAAAATTGCACCGGCGGTTTCGCGGCATCGTGCCCGAAATAGCCAGCCGTTCCCACGTGGAAAAGATCAACGCGGTCATAGAAAAAGCAATCCAAAAAACGGGCAGGGTGGACGCGATGGCGGTCACGGTGGGGCCGGGTTTGATCGGCTCTCTTCTGGTGGGGAAGATGACCGCAGAAGCCCTTGCATGGGCTTGGGACAGACCTCTGGTGGGAATCAACCATCTCGAAGCCCACCTCTTCTCCGCCCTGCTGGACTCTCCGCGTCTGGAACCGCCTTTCCTGGGTCTGATTGTCTCCGGCGGTCACACTCATTTAGTGATTGTGGAAGATTTTGGAAAATACAAGACGTTGGGCCAAACGAGGGACGATTCCGCCGGAGAATGTTTCGATAAAGTAGCCTCCATGCTAAAATTGGGGTATCCGGGAGGTCCCGCGATTGACAAGACAGCAAAACTGGGAAATCCAAAGGCGATTCCCTTTCCCCGCCCATATTTAACGGGAAGCTGGGACTTTTCTTTTTCCGGACTTAAAACCGCGGTTCTTTACTACCTCAACGATTTTCCGGAAAAAATTTCAAATGTTGAAGATATCTGCGCATCGTTCCAGTCGGCTGTGACGGATGTTCTGACTCACAAGACTTTTTTGGCGGCGAAACGATATGGCCTAAAAAAAATAGCGGTGGGCGGAGGCGTATCGGCCAACTCCGAACTCAGAAAAAAATTTAATATCGAATCCCGCAAATCCGGGATTCGGGCCTATTTCCCTTCTTTGATTTTGAGCACGGACAACGCGGCCATGGTGGCCGCCGTCGGCTTCTACAAACACCAGCGGGGAATCTCATCCAAACATTTGCAAGTAGACCCCTCCCTTCCTCTCACTAATTGGGAGAAATCCTCTCTCCCCTTTTCCCTCTCCCCCTTTGGGGAGAGGGGAGGGTGAGGGGGAAAGCACAGGAGGTAACATGGCCGAACTAAAAAAAGCTCTGGGAACATTCTCCTGCACGATGCTTGTGGCAGGCAACATGATTGGGATCGGGATATTCATCACAGCCGGAAGAATCTCCAACGTTTTGCCCAATCCCCAAATGATCCTTCTGGCATGG
>JACPSV010000175.1 GCA_016193115.1 Elusimicrobiota bacterium | reverse complement strand
TCTTCTCTAGATTCCCGCTTTCGCGGGAATGACGGAGTAAAGGTCATTTTGCAACAGTCCCTTTTGCTACCCAATTTTCCTGCCTATATTCATATAATTGAGTCCTTTCCATCTGTTCTATAAATTTCTATAATAAATTTAGTCGCAAAAAATTGATGTTGATAATCGAAAAGGAAGTGGTATACTACGTATGAACGATCGCAAAGAACTCATTTCAAAATATTTTGCTGACATAAGCAAAATTGTCATCGCAGCTGCCGTCATCCAACCATTGACAAGCAGTGATTTCGACACTGTTGAAATTGCAATTGGTGTTTTGGTGGGAACACTCTTACTCGTTTCCGCAATATTTGTGCTAGGAAGGAGAAAATAATTATGAGTCCATTTACCAAAACGATGCTGATGGTTGGATTGTATGGGATTTTGATACTTATCATTTATGAAGTTATTGAATACCTGGATAAGAAAGGGAAGCTTCCGCACCTATGATTATTCAGGGATGACGTCCAATATTACGATGAGAATGAGAGGTAGGGATGGGTGGCGATATATTCTTCCAGTTCGGGAGTGAGAACGACCGCCATCCCTTCCGTGACAGACCAGATCACTTGGATGTAATCTTTTCCCGATACCAGCCAGCTTCTTTCATCATCCGTCAAAATCGCCAAAATAAACTTTTTCCCTAACTGCCAGGGTGTCCCGCTGGTTCTCTTCCTTATATAGGAGTGGTATAGGACACTGTCCCATCGGCCGGCTCTTTGGGAGTAGATACCGGCTCTTTCTAGATCGCTGCGGCTGAGGGCCAACCACCCTTCTTTAACCGCTTTTAATTGGGATGCAGTGATTTTGCCCTCCCTCACGAACGAATCCAAAACTAGCTCGAAAGATCGCAGCTCGGAATTCAATTGTTCTTCAGGAACATCCAAATTCAACAGAATTTTGGGCGCGCCCTCTCCCTGACGAGAGAGAACTTGATCCACCAGGGTTCCCGCCGCCCACTGGTGATTCTCCGGCCGAACGTCAACGGAGAGTACTCCTCCACCATCAGAAATCAGGGAGCTCTGGAGATCCACGGAACTTTTACCGTTGGTTTCCGCCAGATATCGTCTCGCCGCCTGACCGCGGTTAAAAGCGCCGAGAATATCCGCCATTTCGGAAGGAGTGGACGCGTACTCCAAAAGACGTGAAAGATCGTCCAGACGTTCCTTCCCATCCGACAACTCATCCAACCGAACTCGTACCGGCTCCAATTCCCGCGTCAAATGCCACTCAATCCGCGGCGCTAACCGCATCAGAGCGTTCCCAGCGCCAACTTGTTCGGCGGCTTTTTCGATTTGAACGATTATTCGAGGCGCTACCGCCGCTACTTTACCATCTCCGTCCATCTTGCGATCTGGTTTGGATTTCACTAGGTAAGAAACCGTGACGGTGCCGCTCTCATCTTTGCGGAAACGGGTTTGAGATTCTATATCCCAACCGGCTTCG
>JACPSV010000174.1 GCA_016193115.1 Elusimicrobiota bacterium | reverse complement strand
TAGTTCCCCAGATCCGCCCCTTTTAGGACAAGTCCCCATCCCGCCCATCCGTCTTTGACGACGTTATACTTTAGGGTCATCACCTGGTTTCTATCCGTGTTGGTCTCCTTGAGTTGGATTTTGAGAGTCGTTCCCTTCTCATCTTTGAAAGAAAATTGGGTGGCGCGCACCTCATCAAAGTCGTCCACCTGCATCGTGTACGCCCACAGGTTAGCGGTTAGGAGCGGGAGACAGACCGTTTCCAGTAAAAGAAAAACAAGGAGTTGCTGTAACTTTTTCATAAGATTACCTTTGTAGAAGCTGTAATGTGCCTAATTGGAATACACCTTCTTTATCCAAATCTTTCTTAAAGTGCCAGTTCAGTTTTGCCTCGTTCGATTCCTCCGAGATGTCCCGATCGTGCACGGCAACAGAAATGCCCAGAGGCAGGGAATCTGTCCATTCTTCGGTTTTAATATTTTTTATTCTCCGGGAGATCTCCGGAGCGAGAAAGTCCCATGCGATCGCCGATTCGATCGTGTATCCATCGGCCAGGGTTTGAGCCGCCACCCGCACTTCCTCCGGTAAAGGCTCTTTGTTTTGAAACCAGGCCCAGACCTGGGGCTGGTTCGTGGGGCTTGTGGGAGAGAACCCGATCTGGAAATCTTTGGCGTTTCCCCACGATAAGCCGTCACCGTCCGGATCGAGAAAAATCTCAATCGAGTCGGTTTGGTATAAATTTTTCCCGCTTTTCAAACAAATGGTTTCGTTGTCCCAAACCCTGGCGGCGCAATAGAGGTATTTTTCGTCAAAGGTGAAATAAACGAAAGCGGAAAGGTCGGTATCGTCTCTCACTTGTCCCAATTCCAATTCTTTTTTGTCAAGAGAGAATGATTTGGGCCAAGTCCACTCTTTAAGATTCCCGTCAATCGTGATCGCTCGGGGACTTGGATAGAGGATAGACAGGGACGGAAGGAGCCAGTTTGAACACAAATTCTACCCTGCGGTTTTGCGCGCGGCCGGCTTTCGATTGGTTGGATTCCACCGGTTTGGCAAGACCCCAACCATAGAGACTAAGACGGTGAGAATCAATTTTTTCCTTCTCAACGAGAGCGTCCCTCACGGCGTTGGCGCGCAGACGGGAAAGAAGGAGGTTGTACTGTTTTTCTCCGTAATTGTCGGTATGCCCATGAATTTCCACAAAAAAGTTGGGATGGCTGCTGATCAGGACAGACATTTTTCTAATTTTCTCGTATTCCGTTTCCAAGATATTATGTTTATCGAGGTCAAATAAGATGCGGGTGGTCACGATCACATTTTCCGATTCCCGTTTGACTTCGAACTGGGCGGCGCGCGCAGACTCCTCTATTTTTTCTTTCTCCTCCTGAATGGCTTCCCGCGTCACGACCGGTTCAATTTGAGGCGCGGGCGTTTCCTGTGGTTCCGGCGTCGGTTCTGAAATCGCTTCCGCGACTGGCTCTGTCTCTTCGGGTTCTGAAGCGGTGATTTCCATGGACTTAAGAATAGAATAATAGTCCTCAATGTCAATTTTTTCCGTTGCAAAATAGACCTCATCCAGGTAGATCGTCCCTTTGGGAAATGTGGCGTTTACGTCAAAGACGATCCCAATCTCCTGAACCTCCTTGAGGTTGACAGCGGCAGAAAACTCCTTCAAGGGAATGAAGTACCTTTGCCAGTTTGAGGTAATACCATCCACGATATAGGAAGAGGTTCTTTTCTTATCTTTGAGATCCAACTTAAACTTGCGGGTGTACCCCGTTTTTTGTTCCCCTTTGACAGAGAACGCGAGATATTTGAATCGGCTGACGTCCACCCCCTTAAAAATCATGTAGACGCCATTGTAGGAGAGAGCATGGAATCCAACTTCCGGAGAAGTGAATTTGTCTTCCCGATAGACGTAGGTCGTCATCTGGCTGGCAATGTCATAATCAACTTTTAAGGAGTAGCCTGGGTTGGCCACAAAATACATTCCATCGAAGGATATCTCGCACCCCGTGCTGGCGTCGTTGGGATCCTTTTTCCAGGTTCCCAAAGCGCCGCTCAATTTTGTCACAAATTTTCTCTCGTTAAAATCGTCCACGACCAGGATATCCTCCAGATGAAAAGCCTGAGATACCGTCAGTGTTCCGACCCATGCCAATCCGACTACAATCCATGTCCGATAACTCCTCCCCATTGTTTGCTCGCCGCTTTCAAAAACCTCTAAAACTTCACCGAAAGACTAAAAACCTGCGTATCGCCCAAATAGCGTTCCGCTTGCCACCCGTAGTCCAAATCAAAAGAACGGACTTTGAGGCCCAAACCCCAGGAGAACTGGACATTTTTTTCTCTTTGGAGAACACCCAAACGAAGCGCACAGTATTGGTTAAACAGATTTTGTTCCAGGCCCAGATGGTGTGTTTCGTTTTTTTGATCTTTTAAGGAGATCTGCGCCGTTAGAAGTGTGTGGGTCGGGAGTTGGGAAGAAACACCTGCGCGAATACGAATTGGAAGCCTGTCTTTCGTGCCGGAATCCCAGGAGATCATCGTGTGGTTCAGGTCTTGCACCGCGATACCAAAAATAAGTAATGGGTCTTTAAGAACGTACATAAGCCCTGCGTCCAAACCCATGCCGCTGGCTCCCATAGCGCTGTGGACGCGATAATATTTTCCGTTAAGTCCAAACAAAAAGGGAGCAAAATGGTCGGATCCATAGGAAAATATAAAGCTATTCTCGGAATAGTCCAGGTAACCGGCGTCACCCATCGTTTCCAACCGGAACCAGGAAAATCCCATGGTTCCCAACCCTAACTGCGGTTGAATGTATCCGATCGTCATCGTGCGTAAGAGTCCCAGACCATAGAGGTTTCTGTACTCTGAGTGCAGGGTTTTCTTGTCCAAGCGTCCCAACCCTGCGGGGTTCCAGTAGACGGCAGAATAGTCGTTGGCCACCGCCACAAAACTTTCCCCCATGGCAATGGCCCTAGCGCCCATCCCATACGGTTCAAAGACGGCCGCAGACACTGAACCTGCCATTGAGAGACAAAAGAGAGATATAAGAATAGACTTTTTCATTCTGTTTTACCTTAGGACGGCGATGACTTGGCGGAGGACGTCTTTCCGGGAGTCTAGGCCTTCAGCTTCCAGGCGGAAGAGGTAGACGCCGTTGGGGACTATCTCGCTGTTGTCATTCCGTCCGTTCCAGGAGAGAGTTTGTTCCCCGCTGGTCTGGTCTTGCTGGGCAGCCATTCTAATTTCCACGCCGTCCAGTCCATAAATTTTTAAGTTGACTTTGCTGTTCACGGTTAACGTGTAAACAAAAAAAACCTCGTCTTTAGTTCCGTCCCCGTTCGGGGAGAAAGGATTGTTCAATATCTTAAGTTTGGAGATGACGCCGGATGGAGAGTTAGTTTCAAACTCGCCGGAGTCGGAAGCTTCCAACGTGTCCACGGCAAAACTGCCGCTCCCTCCGGGACCCTTGGCGACCGCGAAAAAGATTTGTTTGATTTTTCTCGTGTTCAGGTTGGAATCGTCTCCGGCGCTGAAAAAAACGAGCTGGTCCAGAGGCAAAGACGCGGTTTTCCATGCGCCTGCGGTGTTGGAAGCGAGCAGGAATTTTCGGTACCAGGTGGTATTATCGCTGTCGGTCAATTTAAGTTCCACGTTGTTCGCCGATCCCGAACCTTGAAGTTTGAGAAAGGAGCAATGGAATGGAACAGAGGCCTTTCAATCACAACCCACGGTGTGTCTCCCACTCCCGAATTTCTGAATGTGTATTCTAACTTGTAGACGCGGTTGTCGGACTTGGCTTCGGGAACGGTGGCGTCGCTAACGACGGAAGTCTGCAGGCTCGCATTCGCGTGGCTGTTCGCTTCAAAATTGCTGGAGGGGAGATCCATGTCCATATCGTCAATCACGCGCAGGACACCGGCAGAATCTCCCTGCCTTAAAAATTTGATGTCGTCCAAAAATATCTGTCCGGCGGCGCTTCCGGTGGATTGGGTCGCCACAAACGTAAAAGCCGTCACGCTGGAAAGGTTGACGTTGGGAAACGCGCTCAAAGGAATGGTCACTGTTTGGAAGCTGGTGGTAATGCCGTTGGTTAAGTAAGGTGTGGTTGTAAACCCTAATTCCGTAGATCCTGTTGGGCTTTCCAGTTTGGCCAGGATTTTCTCGCCGCCGGCGCCGCCCCGAATTCTAAAGGAGAGGTGCGTGTACCCTTGGAACGTGCGTCCTCTTAACCCAAAGAACATTCCGGAGAAGGATCCTCCCGCATTCACATTGTAGTTGAGTTCCAAGACGTTGTCAGCACCCAGAGCGGAATATTGCGTGGTGGCGGTGCCGCCTCCCCCCGCAAATGTTTGTGTGGATGTGCCATTCAAGAAATTGAGGTTAGACGCGCTGCTTTGGAAATCGTCAATGACGATCACCGTGCTGCGAAGGAGCTCAAATTTATCTATCCAGACGGTTCCGGAACCGCTGCTGCCGCTATCTTTCGTTACGCCGATAGAAAGTTTTGCTACTTTATTCAGATCGAAGGCGCTGCCCCCGTCCGGGAAAACGTCAAAAGAGGAAAAATGAACCGTGTAGGTGCGCCATTGATTGTCGGGAATCGTGACTAACTTCAAAGATAGCTTGTCGCTCTTCGCCGTTTCCGTGCTGTCATAATCCGCAAACTTGATTTCTAACGTGTTGGAGTTCCCTGTCGCTTTGGTGCGGAACCGGACCGCGGTACCGCCTTCCGAGGCAAAATCGCGGGTGGAATAGTCGCGGTAAAATTGGGACCAGTTGCCGGTTCCCAATGAATAACTGAGTTGGAGAGCGTTTCCGTCTTCGCCGGCGATGTTCGTTACGGAAGCGCTGGCGCCGGTATCGGATCCGATGGAAATTGTGTTCGTGGAAGAATAGTCGTCTAAGAGAAGGGCTTGGGCGGGTTTAGCCTTCAATAAACAAAGCAGCGTTAAAAGCAGAATAACATTTTTTTTCATCGTATCAGGATCCGTTCTGAACGGGCGCCGTGGATTTTCTTAACATCATTTCTCCCGTCAAGACCACGCGGTTTTGAGGAATTTCCGGGTTCTCGATGCGCGCGATTAAAACTTCGCTGGCCCGTTTTCCCATTTCATAAAAAGGTTGGTGAACCGTAGAGAGGGATGGCTCGGACATCCGGGCGATGTCCGCATCGTCGAAACCAAAAACGGAAATCTGTCCGGGAACTTTCAAACCGGATTCCGTGGCCGCGCGGATGGCGCCGATCGCCATTTCGTCATTCGCCGCAAATATCGCGGTCGGTTTTTCTTTTAGGGAAATGAGTTTCTTTGCGGATTCGTATCCGCTTTTCAAAGAGTAGTCCCCGTAAACGACATATTTTTCGTCATAAGGGATGCTGTGTTTTTCCAGACCATTCCGGTAACCTTCCAGACGGGAGACCGTATTGAAACCGACGATCCCTCCGATAAACGCGATTTTGCGGTGACCCAATCCCACCAAAGAGTCCACCACTTGTGTCGAGACTTGGACGTTTTCCAAGTCAATCCAGTCTAATATAGGAGAGTGGGCGTTGATCAGGATCACCGGTTGACGTTCGGACTCGATAGATTTGACCAGACGATCGTTCATTAAGGGAGCGATGATAAACAGACCGTCCGTGCGGATGCCGGCCAAGCTGGCTGGGTACCCTTGCTGGGAATCGTAGCCGTCGGGTTGATAGATCATGAGACGGTACTGCTGTTTCGTCAGAGCTTCGCTGATGCCGCACAAGGTTTGCGTAAAGTAGTAGGCGGAGAAAAAATTGGGTTCGGGAGGAACAATCAGCGTGAGAAGGTTGGATTTGCCTCGGATTAGGCTGCGCGCCACGGGATCGGGGTGGTAATTCAGTTTTTCGATTACCTTTTGAACCCTTTCGCGGGTGAGCTCGTCCACGAGAGGAGAAAGGTTGACCACGCGTGAAACCGTTGCCGTTGAAACCTTCGCAATCCTCGCCACGTCTTTAATCGAGTACTTTTTCATCTTTCACCTCCCTACCAGTATATAAGGTTTGAAGAAACTTTTCTTCAACTTTTTGTAACATTCTTGTAACATTTTTACCCATCCATCGTTTGCAGTCTTCTAAGATGAGGTAGAATCCGGGCAGGACAAAAAGAATCAGAATCGTGGATGTGATGAGTCCCCCTATGACGGTAATCGCCATGGGAGCCCACAAGGATCCGGAGTCTGATCCCTGAAATATGAGAGGCAGCATGCCGCTGACGTTGGTCAACGTGGTGGCAAATATGGGAGAGAGTCTTGCCTGTCCGGATTCTAGAAGCGCCCGCAACATATTTTTTTCTTCGTGCAGATTGTTGAAAACTTCCACCAATATGGTGGAATTGTTCACCGCGATGCCGCCCAACATGATGAAACCGATTAAAGTGCCGAGAGTGACGGGTGTGTGACTGATCAGTAAAAGAGGGATCGCGCCGATCACGGAAAGCGGTACCGCTAGAAGGATGATGATCGGTTGGGAATAGGATTCAAACAGGGCGGCCAAAATGGAATAGACCAGAGCGACCATGATGATGAATGCGAAACGGGATTCCTTTTCCGTTTCGATCATCTTGGGAAAATCCCCGCCGATTTCATAGTAGTAGCCGGTCGGAAGTTGCACCGATTTAAGCGCCTGCAACGATTTTTCCGCCACTTTGCTTAAAGAGATGTCGCCCCGGTTAGCGCTGACCTGAATCATCCTTTCCCTGTCCTTGCGCCAGATTTCGCTGGGAGTGAGTCCAAACGTGAAAACTGCGAACTGACGGACGGAGACGACGGTTCCTTTATTGTTCACGAGAGTCAGGTTTTGCACGTCTTCCAGGGTTTTCCGGTACTGTTCCTGCAGACGGGCTACGGTTTCAATTTGGGCGGTTGGAGTAATGAAATAGGTCGCTCGTAAGCCCCGAATCTGCGCGTGCAGACTTTCCGCGATGTCATGGATCGTAAAATCAAAGAGAGAAGCTTTCTCGCGGTCCACTTCTATCTTCACTTCCGGACGGCCCGGTTTGTAACGGAGTTTTGTGTCCGCCAGACCTTCCACTTTCTCCAGCGCCTGGGCAATCTTGACCGCAAGGTCGCGTAAATTGTTGTAATCGTACCCAAAGACGTCAATCACAAACTCTTTGGAACTCACCGGCTCGGAAAAGTAGATGAACGCGTCGTATTCTTTGCCGATCCCCTGCACCAGGGGTCTTAACTCCTTCATGACGTCCTGGGTGGTGCGCGCGCGCTCTTCTCTGGGTAGGAGCGTCACATAGATCTTTGAAGACCATCCTTCCACCCGGGCTATGGACGTTTTTACGGACTTTTGCACCTCGGCAGTTTGGTTTAAAACTTTCTCCACGTCCGCCACAATTTTGTCGGAAACGTCCAGTTTGGCTCCGGAAGGCAGTTCCACAAATATGATGAATTCGTTATCTTCCGAGCTCCCAACAAACTCCTTATCCAAAAATTTATACATAAAACCGCTTCCAATTAAAGCGAGTAAAGTGGCCAGCGCCACCCAATATCTGCGCCGCATCAGCCAGGCCACGATCCTGCGGTAAATCCTGAGCCCGCCCCCTTTCTTAAAAAGGCTTTTTTGCGCGTTTCTGCCATAAACCAGGTCGTCCTCCCCCTGTTTTTTCTTCCTGTACTTTTTAGTTAAAACCAGGATTTTGTAGTACCAGCGGTTAAAAAGGATATTGCCCTGTTTGATTTTGTTCCCTAAGAGCAGCCAAAGGTATGTGGAAAAGAAAGAACTTTGTTGTATCCACTTTCGGGAAATGTTGGCGGAAAGGGAAGGGATAATCGTAATCGCAATCAAGAGAGAGACAATCAGGGCCGCCGTCACGGTGACGGCCAGACCGAGGTAAAGGATTTTGACTTGAGGATTCAAAAAAACAATCGGAAGGAACACCACGATACAAGTCAAAGTGTTGGCGACAAGCACCATGAACATTTCGTTCGAAGCGGTGAGCGCCAGAGATTTGTTGGCTTCTTTTTCGCTGACTAGGAGTTGCCCTCCTTTATCGAGCTTTACAAAAGATTGGTAGACGGAAGGAATCTTATTCCCCGAACCTGACCTGTCTCTCTTATCCCACCGGTTCAGAAACCTTAAGAATTTGGACTTGTGGCTCAATATGTTTTCCAAAACACAGATCGAAGTGTCCACGACCTGCCCGGATGCGATTGCAAGCCCGGAGATCGTCATAATGTTTAGACTTAATCCGAAGAGACTCATGGCGGCCAGAGTCATGACCAATGAAAGAGGTATGGAAAGACAGATAAAAGAAGTGGATATGAAATCTCTCAGGAAAAAGAGGAGTATCGAGCCCACCAGGAAAGCTCCCTGATA
>JACPSV010000202.1:4335-7015 GCA_016193115.1 Elusimicrobiota bacterium | reverse complement strand
TGAGAATTTATTTGGATTTCCGGAAGAACTGTTTTTAACTCCTCTGCCGTCACACATCCCGGCCTCAAAATCCTAAAAGGACGATGCGCCAAATCCACCACGGTAGACTCCAACCCAAAATCGGATTGGCCACCATCCAAAATCAGGTCCGCTTTTCCTCTCATTTCACGCAGGACATCTTCATGACGGGTCGGGCTGGGACGGCCGGAACGGTTGGCGCTGGGAGCGGCGATGGGCTCTTTGAGAGCGCTTAGGAGTTCTGTGGCGACCGGATGGCGCGGCATCCGGATGGCTACCGTTTCTAAACCTGCGGTCACGCTCCGGGAAACAAACTCGGATTTTTTGCAGACGATGGTGAGAGGTCCCGGCCAGAATTTTTTGACTAGATTTTGCGTTTCTAAAGGCATTCCTACCGCTAAAAGTTCCAACATCTTGAGGTCAGAAATATGCACAATCAGAGGATTGTCCCGCGGCCTGCCCTTGATCTGATACACGGCGCGGATCGCCATCTCATCAAAAAGACGAGCCCCCAAACCATACACGGTCTCTGTCGGGAAGCAAACGACCCCGCCTCTCCGCAAAACCTGTACCGCCTGTTGAACCTGAATCAAACTATTCTCGGGTTAAGTGACGGCGCCCTGAGAGGCGGAAGAGACAGTCCGGGCAAACTTGTAGAGGACGCCGCTTTGGTACTTTAAGGGAGGCGCTTTAAACTTCTTTAGTCTGTTTGAGATTTCAGACGGGCTGAGATGCAGTTTCAGTTCTTTTCGTTCGGCGTCAATCGTGATTTTGTCCCCGTTGCGAACGATCGCAATCGGACCTCCCGACTGAGCTTCCGGAGCCACATGTCCCACAACGAGTCCATGCGTGCCGCCTGAGAATCGCCCGTCCGTGATCAGACCTAACTCTTCTCCCAACCCTTTGCCCACCAAGGCCGATGTGACCGCCAGCATCTCTCTCATTCCCGGACCGCCCTTCGGCCCTTCATAGCGGATAATCACAACATCCCCTTTTCTGATTTGATCTTTCAAAATAGCCTGAAGAGCAGTCTCCTCGGAATCAAATATCTTGGCAGGTCCCGTGATCGAAGTTTTTTTCAATCCTGAAATTTTTGCGACGGCTCCTTCCGGCGCCAAATTCCCTCTCAATATCACCAGAGGACCTTTGGGGTGCAAGGGGTGCGCAAGGTCTCGAATAATTTCCTGGTGCGGGTCGAGATCCTTCACGCTTCTCAAATTTTGTTCTAAACTCTTTCCCGTGACCGTCAGACAGTCGCCATGCAGGCGGTCGGCCTTCAAAAGCAGTTTCAGAACGCCTTGGATGCCGCCGACCTCGTTTAAGTCGTTCATCACATATTTTCCGCTGGGTTTAAGATCGGCCAAATGGGGCACGCGTTTCCCTACCCGGTTAAAATCTTCCATGCGCAGATCCACTCCCACCGTCCTTGCAATCGCAATCAGGTGCAGAACCGCGTTGGTGGACCCTCCCAAAGCCATGACCATGCTGATCGCATTTTCAAACGCTTTTTTCGTCATGATCTGTCTGGGCAGAATCCGTTTCTCTAACAGCGGGATCAAACCTTTTCCGGCCTTCAGGCAATCCTGAACCTTATCGGAAGTTTCGGCGGAGTGGGACGCGCTCCCGGGCAAACTCATGCCTAACGCTTCGATCGCGGACGCCATGGTGTTGGCCGTGTACATGCCTCCGCAAGAACCCGCGCCCGGACAAGCATGGCACTCGATTCCCTTAAACTGTTCCCTTGTAATTTTGCCGGCATTGTAGGTTCCTACCGCCTCGAATATGCTTACGATATCCACATCCTTTTTTTCAAAGTGGCCGGGAAGAATGGTTCCGCCATAGAGAAATATGCTGGGGATATTGAGCCGCCCCATCGCCATTAAAGAGCCGGGCATGTTCTTGTCGCAACCGCCGATCGCGATCAGAGCGTCAAACCGTTGCGCGTTGGCCACAAGTTCGATGGAATCGGCAATCACCTCCCGGCTGACCAGAGAATATTTCATGCCCTCATGGCCCATGGAAATGCCGTCGCTCACCGTGATCGTGCCAAAAATCTGCGCCACCCCTCCGCCGTTTCGGACTCCTTCTTTCACTTTCTGAGCCAAATGGTGGATATGGACGTTACAGGGAGTGATTTCGCTCCAAGTGCTGGCAATCCCAACCATGGGTTTCTCAAAATCTTCATCTTTGAACCCAGCTTCTCAACTTCAACGATTTTTTTTTCATCCAGGCCTCACAAATAGAGCTTTTTGTCCGTGCAACTGTTCCATAAATCCCAACCTCTTAAAAAGGTTCTCGCGATCGGTGATGGCGAGCACTTCATAGATCTTCTTTTTCTTCGCTTCTTGAAGACAGCCGTGCAAGAGTTGGGACGCCAAACCTTTATTGGATTCGCCGGACTCCACAACCAGGGAACGAATCTCCGCTAATTTTTTGTTGTAGATTTCCAGCGCGCAGCAGGCGACGATACGATTCTCTTTTTCGATGACACGGAACCGGCGAACCGCTTTGCGCAGCTCATCCACGCTGCGTCTCAACACTTTTCCTCTCCGTGTGGCGGATTGGATGAGGCGATAGATCTGCGGGATATCTTCCGCAGAGGCTCGTCGAAC
Source organism: Elusimicrobiota bacterium (assembly GCA_016193115.1). Classification (GTDB taxonomy): domain Bacteria; phylum Elusimicrobiota; class Elusimicrobia; order 2-02-FULL-39-32; family 2-02-FULL-39-32; genus JACPSV01. The sequence goes on along the minus strand of JACPSV010000202.1, from coordinate 4,385 downwards.
GGTCACGGCAAATGCGTCTCAAAATCGGAGCCGGCTTGTTCTTTCACCTG
>JACPSV010000202.1:0-4304 GCA_016193115.1 Elusimicrobiota bacterium | reverse complement strand
GCTCGATCCGCGCCAGAAGCTGTTCTACCTTTTTCCTAGCTTCCTCCATCTTGGGATAACGGATTTCCCGGTACCCGGAAACAAGTTCCGGCGATTTCAGAATTTCCACATAGGTGCGGTAAGCGACTTCACTTTCAAAATAGTTGAACTTCCGGACCAGATCCACGTACCAGTCCCGGAACTCTTTTTCTCTGCGATGCCATTCCGGCAGAAGTTTTCGCATGAACTTTCCATGCTTTACGATGGCCAACATCCAATTGCGCGTGTCCATGTCCAGCTCTAAATCCAAGCCAAAGAAAGACACCTGCGGACGATTGAAGTGGACATAACTCACGGAGTCGCCGTTCTCCGGTTGAATGCCGTACCGTTCCCTGTCCCGCTCAAACTTTTCCGAACTGGTAAGCAGGTGAGCCACGTAAACCTCGTCTTTGATTAAGAGAACCTTAAAAAGATTTTCCATGGCCGCTTTGGTCGCGGTGTGGTCCGAACGGTCTTTGCGGTACACTTCCCAAAGAAGAGAAAGGTACTGTTCCGCAAGATCCGCGTTTTGGTACTGAATCAACTCGTACACCCGCAACGCAATTTTTTGGTTGGTACCTTCGTCCATATGCATCCAGCGCACCGCGTGTTCCACCATTTGACGGTACTGCAAACTTATTTTCTTTCCCAGGAAAATCCTCCGCGACAAAATTTTGGATTTCAGATCAATGATCTGGTGATAGGAAAGTTTTTTCTTCCCGATCAAACTGACAAACTTTTGCGGCTCCATGACAATTTCCCTACCCAAATGCAGCGCCTTAATGTTTTCTTCCAAATCCTCTTTGGAGACAGTCTCACGAATCGCGCTGACTAAACTTTCCAGAGAAAGAGGCAAACCTCCGCTTTGGAACGCCGCTCCTACGATCAGGAGATTGGCATAGAGTTTGGATCCGAGCAGCTTCTGAGAAAGCTCGGAAAAATCAACGCTAAAATAGTTTTCTTTGCGGGTACGCTCTTTAATTTTAGATTCCAGAGTCTCCGGGTTAAAACTCTCGCGTCCCATGAGACTGGGAACGGTTTCCGTTTTGTGACGATTCACAACCGCCGCCGTGCGGGCAGGGTTTGTGACCATCATATGCATCCGGGGATCTAACCCGCGTGTGGTTTCCAGCAAATCCACGGGGCAGGGTTTGTGACCATCATATGCATCCGTGGATCTAACCCGCGTGTGGTTTCCAGCAAATCTACTCCCAGGATTAGGTTGGCTTTTCCGTACGGAACCACCGGCGCAAGCACTTGCTCCTGGTTTTTAGAATAGATCACGTACCCGTAGACCCCGCCGTTACGAATCGCAAGCCCTTTCTTATCGGCAAACAAAACGCGGTACCCTTCTTTCATGCCCGCCCGAACCAATATCGCGGAGACTACGCCGCTTCCCATGCCGCCGACCGCAAACGTGGTGATGTAGTAGGTCTCTTCAAACTGGGCGGGAGAGGAAGGTAAAGGCAATGTGGCCGGATCCCTAAAAAACCCTTTTCTTGCCGGAGGATTCCTTCTGCGGATCACAATTTTTTCAAAAGAAGGGCAAACTTTCCCTTTGGTGCAAGCGCCGTCCGAAACGCACGTGGACAAATCCGTCACGATCTTGGGCCCAAAATCCGTCTCTTCCACCGTGAGACCGGGACAACCTGTGGCGCGGGTACATTCCAAACAGTACTCGCAAACTTCGGGAGTGATGTTGATCACTTCTTCGCGCGGAATGAATCCCTGACTTTTCAAGATTTTTTTCTTTTCTCTCCGGACCCTTCGATGAAACGTGATGCCGCACTCTTTGTCCGCAATCACAATTTTGACCCCGTCTTGCAGAACCAACTCTTGTAAAAGTTTGGTATAGGAGTGTCTTTCCGCCGGATCCGCGCGGATCACCGGTATTTTTTCGCCGCCCGCCATTCCTTGAATGACCTTTTGGATGTCCTGAGCGAGAGTCTTGCGTCCCAGAATGTCAAAATCGTTGCCCGGCGTGGGTTGGTGACCGGTCATCGCGGTCGTTTTGTTATCTAAAATGATGAATGTGATGTTCTGCCGGTTCTTGATGGCGTCTGAAACCGCCACCATTCCGGAATGAAAAAAAGTGGAATCGCCCAAGAACACCACCTGTTTATTTTTGATGAAAGGATCTATCCCCGCTCCCGTCCCGCCGCCCAGACCCATACCGGAATAGTTCTGCATCAAACCTTCGTTGGGCGCAAACTGCAGCATGGAATGGCAGCCGGACTCGCCATGGAAGATCACGTCTTCAGTTTCTTTTTTAAGATTCTCCTTCATCCAGTTGGCGTCCGAAAAGCAGCTTTTCATCTTAAGAGAGACGACCGCGGAGTCCCGATGCGGACAACCGGGGCAAAACGTGGGAGTGCGAATAGGAACCTGGATACGAAACTGAGAACTCTGATCCACCAAATCGCATTCCGACTGAATCTTGGTCAGGTGAGACTTCAGTTGGGGAAGATTCAGTTTTAAGAAAAGTTTTCCCAGACGATCAATCAGAATGGAAGGGTTGATGCCGCGCGCTTCAGGGATACCCGCGCAACCGAAGGGAAACTCTTTTCCATAGACGAGCGTAAACTTCATTTTTTTCTCTGAGAGACCTTGGCACATCTCCTGCACAAGTCCGCGCACTTGAGTTTCAATAAAAGGCCGTTTCTCTTCAATCACGATTACTTTCTCCACCTTTTCCAGAAAACCGGAGAGAATCTCTTTGTCCAGAGGGTGTGTGACGCCCAACTTCAATATGGGAAACTGGCCGGAGAGACCCATCTCGTAGAGAGCATGTTCGAGATAGCAGAAGGGGAGACCTGAGGTAATAAATCCAATCGGGTACGCTGTCTCTTGCTGGGAACTAAAATGGTAGGTTCGGTTCAAACCTTTTTGGGCCGCCGCGCGCAGAAATTTTTCATAGCGTTTGCGCAAGGTCGCTTCCCTCATGGAAGTGTGAGGCGGAATCATGACAAAATTTTCCAGAGGAAGGGCAGAGGAAGAAAGTTCGGTTTTAGAAATTTGGCTGAGGGATGGGTACAGATTCGGGCGGACAAAAACGCTTCCTCCGCCGTCGGCTTGAGGCGTGGTGATCAGATAGGCGACATAGAGGTTGGAAAGTCCGGAAAGTTCAAACCCGGTTCCGATCCAATCTTTGATCTCCTGAAACGTGGAAGGTTCCAGAATAGGCATTTGCAGGTGTTGCGCCAAAAACCGGGAATCGGAGTTGATTTGTGTGGTTTCGTTCCATGGGTCGTCGCCCACAATGACCATGGCGCCTCCCTCGGGATGGTTGGACTCCGAAAGGTTTCCGATCGCAAGACCGTCCGCCGCCACGTGCATTCCCACCGACTTCATGACCGCCATCGCCCGCACGTTCGCCATGCGCGCCCCGTTCAAACGGGCCACCGCCAAAGCTTCGTTGTTGGCGATTTGAGCCACGATCCCGTTGCGAACCAAAATGTCCCGATTGGTATAGATGGAATCGAATATGTCGGATATGGGAGACCCGGGATACCCCGTGAGCAGGGCCATCCCTCCTTCCAATCCGCCCTTCAAAAGGAGCTCGTTCCCGGTAAAAGGACGAACTCCGCTGGTACCTATAAACCTCTCATCCGTTGGCAACGAATTGCACCTCTCTTGAATTTCCCGCCTTGGACAGCAGTTCCGACGCATGACGAATCGAGGCGGGGGTCGGATCCGATTTTTCCTCTCGAATCCCGCCCAACATGCGCGCCACCTCTTTGACCCGGTCCTGCCACTCTAAACATTCTACCGCTACTTGAGTCTTCTGTCCACTCACTTTTTTCTCCACGAGGAGATGATTCTCCGCGAAAGCGGCAATCTGCGGCAAATGCGTGATCAAAAGGGTTTGATGCGTGCGGCTCAAACTTTTTAGTTTCTCGCCGATCACATGTCCCATGGAACCGCCAATCCCCGCATCAATTTCATCGAATATCAGGGTAGGCACAAAATCCAGACGCGCCAATATCTCTTTCAGAGCGAGCATGACGCGGGAAAGTTCTCCGCCGGAGACCACCTCTTTTAAGGGTCTCAACTCTTCTCCGGGATTTGCGGAAAATTGGAAGACGATAGTTTCCAATCCGGAAACTGTGGGATGAGGGTGACCGGTTTCATCCTTCTGAGGGATCAGAAATATCTTGAATCGGGCAGACGGGAACCCCAACTCTTTGAGCTCTTCTTTCACCCGCAGAGACAACTTTTCCGCTGCTTTCGTTCGGGAAAGAGTCAAAACCTGACACTTCTTCATCAACAGACCATGAACCTTTTCT
>JACPSV010000201.1 GCA_016193115.1 Elusimicrobiota bacterium | reverse complement strand
AACATCGGTCTCCAACGATTCTTCCATTCTTTGCTCTTCCAGTTCTTGAGACGGTACTCAGCTTTACATTGGGGCGTTCCTTTGAACCGGAGCAGAATCGGCTCATGGGGAAGCGCTTTAATGTCCAAAGCAGGATGGATAGAATCTAAAGCGATTTGGAGAGGTTCCAAAGGTAACGCGATTTCAGGCGAGGAAACAAATAGGGTGCGCACAGTTTCCGTGCTGAGTCCATCGCTGGCAGCCCGCGCTCTAATCGCAAAGTCTCCCGTTTGAAACGGAATATAACCCAAGAACGAACCCGTTCTATACACAGGCACTGTGGATCCATTGATGATGAGCGTTGCCGAAGCCGGCGTCACAGCCCCAAACACAAAAGAGTTCTTGACGTACGAAATCCGCGCCTTCTCCCGCGGATACGTAATTTTGATTTGAGCGTCCGCCAGAAGAAATTGCGGCAAGAGAAAAATGAGGAAGAGAAAAAACAATCGGAGGAAGGGGAGAAATCCTTTTCCGTGGGGTGTCGGAGAGCTCGGCATCCTCACCCCAGCCCTCCCCTCTTTAGAGGAGAGGGAGCAAGTATTTTTCAGCAATGCAGACTCTAGGGTCAAAGCGGAGGAAGAATGCGTTTGAATTTGCGTTTGCCGACTTGGAGGATGAACGGTTTTTCTACGGAGATTTCCATGTCGGACGCAACCTGTTGGGAATTGATCCGCACGCCGCCATTCTCGATCAATCGTTTGGACTCGTTCTTGGAAGGGGAGAGACCCGACTCAAATAAAAGGTGAGAAATCTGCAATTTCTCTTTGGAAACTCTGTACTCTTCCATCGTTTCGGGCGCATCTTTTTTTGAGAAGACCTTCTCAAATTCTTGGGACGTTTCTTCACCTTGACCGGCATGGTAAAGTTCCGTGATCTGGGAAGCGAGTTTCATCTTTGCTTCTTTTGGGTGCAGTTTCTTGACCTGGCTCAAATTTTCTAAAGTGAGAAGCTCATAGTACTGCCACATCAAATCGTCGGAGACGGACATGATTTTACCAAACATCTCTTTGGGGGAATCATTTAAGGCGATCGCGTTTTGATACGATTTAGACATTTTCCGAACCCCGTCCATCCCCACAAGAATGGGCAGAGTCATCACCGCTTGAGGTTCCTGTCCAAAGTCCCTCTGCAGTTCCCGTCCCACAAGCAAATTAAATTTCTGGTCTGTGCCGCCTATTTCCAAGTCCGATTGGACCGCAACGGAATCGTACCCTTGAAGCAAAGGATAGTACAGTTCCGCCAGAGCGATGGGTTTCTCCTCTTTCAATCGTTTGGAAAAATCGTCTCTTTCCATCAGGCGCTGTGTCGTGTATCGAAACCCCAATTCCAAAATTCCTTCCGCGCCTATATTTTTGAACCACTCGCTGTTGAACCGCACTTCGGTCCGGTCACGATCCAGAATTTTGAAAACCTGCTCCTGATACGTTTTGGCGTTCGCCGCAATTTGTTCACCGGAGAGGCGCGGACGGGTCGCGCTTTGTCCGGAAGGATCGCCTATTCGGGCTGTGAAATCTCCAATGATGAAGATAATCGTATGACCCATCTCTTGAAAACATTTCAGTTTATTGAGAACGACTGTGTGTCCCAAATGCAGGTCGGGAGACGTGGGATCCACACCCAACTTTACGCGCAGGGATTTCTTTTTGTTAAGTTTTTCCTGCAACTCTTTTTCCGTAATCAGTTCGGAAACGCCTCGCAGAAGGGGGGAGAGAGAGGAAAGATTTTCACTCATGGTTGGACGCGAGGAGACCGCCTCCCAGAACGGTGTTCCCATCGTAGAAGACGGCGGACTGGCCGGGAGACACGGAACTTTGAGGAGTCTCAAAAACAACTTTCACCGATTGATTCGAAAGAGGAAAAATTTTGGAAAGAACTCCCGGATGGCGGTACCGTATTTTAACTTTAGCGGCGATCGGCGCGGAAGGAACTATTTCCGAACACCAGTTCACTTGTTCCACAAGGCAGGATTGGCTGAGGGTTTCTTCTTCGGATCCGACGACCAGAGTGTTCGTTTCCGAATTCTTTTCTAAGACGTAGAGTCGCTGCCCTGTGGCAATGCCCAGCTTTTCCCTCTGCCCGATCGTGTAGTAAGGCAACCCTTCATGTTCTCCTAAGACTTTTCCGTCCTTGGTTTGGATTTGCCCTGTTTGCGGTTTTTGTGTCGCGCGCTCTTTTAAGAAATCTCTATAGTTTCTGCCTTCCAAGAAACAAACGTCCTGGCTATCTTCTTTCTTGGCTGTGACAAGATTCAATTCCTCGGCTATTTTCCGGACGACGGATTTTGGGTACTTTCCCACTGGAAAAAGGAGCCTGGAGAGTTGTCCTTGGTTCAGCATGTGGAGGAAATAAGACTGGTCTTTGGTCGGGTCCTCCGCTTTCTTTAGCAGGTATTCTGCTCCGGATGGTTCAATCTGCGCGTAGTGACCTGTCGCCAGCGTCTCCGCTCCCGCGGCCAGAGCATATTTCAGGAGAATGTTAAACTTGATAAAACTGTTGCATCGAACACAGGGGTTGGGCGTCCGGCCTTGACGGTATTCCTCCACGAAATTGTCTACCACCTTTTCTTTGAACTTTTCTTCCATGTCAAACGTGTAGTGGGGAACGTTCAGTTGACGGCACACTTCTTTCGCTTCCGCGATGTCGCGCGGGGAACAGCATCCGCCGTAACGTTCCCCGTCTTTCCAAGGGGACGGCGTCCAAAGACGCAGAGTCATCCCGATCACCTCGTGTCCCTCTTTTGCCAACAGGGCGCAGGCGACGGAAGAGTCCACCCCTCCGGACATGGCAACGACCACTCTTTTATTGCTCATGGACATGTTTTTCTTTTTTCTCTGCGAGCTTCTGTCTCATTTCTTCCGGGACGATGGCAGAGGAAGGCAGAATACCGTCTTTGGATTTCAAGGCGGATCGGGTGTAAAGGCAGCTTGGGTTCCAGAGAATCCATTGACCGATACCCTGTTCCTCGCACGCCAGAATCTGGGCGCGCACCTCTTTGGCACCGTACCGCCGCCCCAAAGAAAAGTCTTGCAGGTAGGGACGCAGACTGGAAATTTTGTTTCCCAACCTTTTTTTTGCGTCCGACATGGTTCTGTAAACGACTTTATAAGGTTGCAGGTTGGGGTTTGCAATGCCGTACTCCCCTTTCGCGTAGTGGGAAGGGTAGACCATGGGGGAGACATAGTCCACCTGTTCAGCCAACTGCAATATCTTCTGGCCGATTCCCATGTCATGTTGGACAGAAGGAGTAAGCCCAAAAATATCAATAGAAACCTGCGCTCCCAAAGGTCGTAACCTCTTTGTGGATTCCTCTAAGAAAGAAGCCAACGCCTTCGCGGCGGAAGTGGAATTGTGGTTCTGATAGGAGTAACGGCATTGCCGGATATTGCCGTCCGATGGAAACCGGATATAGTCAAACTGGATCTCCTGAAACCCAAGAGCCACAGCTTGAGTGGCCACGGAAAAGTTGTATTCCCACACTTCAGGGTTGTAAGGGTCTGTCCATGCGTTTCCGTGCCGGTCGCTCCAGATGGAACCGTCCGGCCGTTTGACGGCCAGGTTGGGACGTTTGCGCGCCAGGAGATCGTCCTTGAACACCACGATGCGGGCAATCGTATAGACGCCTTCCGACTTGATCTGTTCCAGATAAGTTTTGACGTCGGGTATCGCGTTGACATAAGAACCGTACTTTTCGGCCAAAGGCGCTCCCGGAATATACACTTCTCCCTGATACTCTTTAATCGCGATCACAACCGAGTTGAGTTCCGTTTCGTCTAAGAGGGACTGGATCCGTTTGCGCGCCTTCTTCGATCCTGCCACCCAGGACGTCAGGTGAATGCCCTTCACGAAGTCCGATCGTCTCAGGGCAGTCGTCGCGGACTCGGCTTCTTTTTTTTCTGCGGGCGGCTCCGAAATCGCCTGGCTACTTTTGAGATTGTAAGCAAAGAGCGCAATTCCGGCAATCACGCCTGCCGACAGCAACGTCGCCTTCGGGTTGAGGGAAAACAATTTCATCGCTGGCTTTTAAGGACGTTTTCCAACCGTTTCATTTCTTCCCCGTAGTTGGACCAATCGCCTCCGCGTGCCGCTTTTTGCGCTCTATCCAAGTAGTCTCGCGCCCGTTGCAGGAGGGATTTGAAATTTTCTCCTACTTCCTTCCCACTCTTCTGGGAGGATGGCGCAACGCTTTCGGCAGAAGGGGACGGCCGTCCGCCAAATATACGGGAAAGGGAACTCTCAAAATTTTCTTCCATGGCAATCGAGTTTCCGTAAGCGAGAATGACGCGCTTAAGTTCGGGCAGTCCGCCGGAACTCGCTTCCAGGTAGAGAGGCTGAACGTAGAGAAGGGACTGCTCTACGGGAATCACAAGCAGACTGCCTCTCAAGACACGGCTCCCGCCCTGATCCCACAAAGTCAGTTGTTTAGAGATCTCGGCGTCTTGATCAATACGGGACTCAATTTGTTGAGGTCCGTACACCAGCTTTTGTTTAGGAAAGTTGTAAACCAGGAGTTTACCGTAGTTCGGTTCGTCGCAGCGCGCAGCCAGCCACGCGATCATGTTCTCTTTTTTCGCGGGCGTGAACGGAACCATCAATATGAACTCTTCCTGGGTACCCACACCGGCCAGGTTCATGATCGTGTAGTAAGGTTCCATGGCTTCCGACCGGCCGCCGGCGGTTCGAATGGGAATTTTCCAAAGATCTTCCTTATTGTAGAACACTTGGGGATCGTTCATGTGGTAGGTCGCATAGATTTTTGCCTGGATATTCATCAAGGTTTGAGGGTAACGGATATGGGATTTCAGGTCTTTGGGCATCTCCTCCATGGAGTGAAATATCTGCGGGAAAATGCGGGCATAGGTCTGAACAATAGGGTCGGCGGGATCGGAGATATAGAGGCGGATAGACCCTTCATAGGCGTCCACGGTGGCTTTGACGGAATTTTTAATGTAGTTCATGTTCCCGATCTTCTCGGAGTAAGGATATCGGTCTGTGGCGGTGTACCCGTCTACGATCCAGAAAAGTTTTCCGTCATCGGCGACGACAATGTAGGGATCGTTGTCAAAATGGAGGAAGGGAGCGGCCTTTGAGAGTCTCTCTTTGATGGAGCGGTGATAGAGGATCCGGCTGTCCGATGTGATGTTGCCCGTAAAAAGAATTTTGATCTCGCGGAAACGCAAAGCAAAGAGAATTTTTCTCAGGAAATTTTTGATCGGCACTCCGCCCGACCCTTTGTATTCCGTATACACGTTTTGGTCGCCGGCGGGATAGTCAAACTCCTTGCTCTTGGTTTTGACGATACTGTACCCGCTGCGCGCCTCGCCGAAATAGATTTCAGGTTGAGTCACTTTCAGAGGGATACTGGAGGACGGCGGAATATCTTTGATGAAGAATTCCGGCAGACCTTCCGGCGATATGCGGTTCACGGGACCCATGCAGATACCGTACCCGTGGGTGTAGGTCAGATGCTCGTTGATCCAAATGCGGGAAGGCAGACTTTCCGCAAGAAGTTCCCTCACGGACAACATCACCTGACGGTATTGTCCGTCAATCCGGTAACGGTCGTTGTCCGCGTCCAGAAAATCGTAATAGGTGCGGATCTCCTGGAGTTGGCCGTAAGAAGTCAGGAGCGGCCTGTGTTCCCAAAGACGGATATTGTTCAATGTGAGCTCGTTTTTCTTTAGAAGAGACGGCGTTAGGTTCTCCTGGGGATCGAACTCCAGTTCCTGAATGTCGGTCAGTCCGTAGGCCTGACGCGTATATTGGATGGCAAGTTGCAGGTAGGGGGTTTCCTTGCTGATTTCGTTAGGTCCCACCTCGAATTTTTGGATAGCGTCGCCGTAGAGGCGTCCCAGAAGAGCGCCGCCGGCCAGAGACAAGGTGGTAATCAATATGATTTTTCGGTTAGGGAAATAAGGGGAAACCCAGGCGGCAATCGCGCCCAGAACGGCGGCAATCCGTAAAATTTTTAAGATGGGAAGAGTCGCGTGGACGTTTGTAAAGCCAGCGCCCGGAGCTAAATTCCTTTGTGAACTTAAGAGATCCCAGATATTGATCTGGAAATGCGCGCCGATCAGCAGAAACAGAAAACCCAGCAATAGGACGATATGATTTTTGCTGTCCTCCGCCATTTGGATCCCGCGGTTAGATAAATAGACCCGATTGTTGAGAAGGTAGGTGATCACGCTCATGGCCAGACTCAAGAGCGTGGCGGCCAGAAGAAAGTGGTAGAGGAACTTGTAGAAAGGAACCTTGAAAACGTAAAAACTGATGTCGCGGCTGAAAAGAGGGTCTTGCAGTTGGAACGAAACTCCGTTCAGGAACTTAAGAACGATATCCCACTGGTTCCATGCCCAGCTTCCCAAAAGAAATGCGGCCACGAACGTGCCCGCAAAAAGGATGGGCTGCAAAAGGTTACGCAGATCGGCGAGTTGGGGCGTGGGAAAAGGCGCGGTGATGGATGCGTCCGGCCCAATGATGACAAACGGTTTTCGGCTGATCTTTTTGGCGAATCGCAGGTTCAAGGCGAGAAGCGCCCAACTCAGAGACGTCACAACCAGGAAAAGAGCAATTTGCGTGAGGAACGATTTTTGGAATAGGACGTTAAACCCGATCTCGTTAAACCAGTAATAGTCCGTAATCAGTTGCACGATGCGGCTGCCAAACGAGAATACCGCAAAAATTGCGGCAATGACGACGATGTTCCACTTCTTCAGTTCAGGCATAGTCTTAGCGTTTTGGAGGAGTTACTTTTGTCTCCATTCCTTTGATCTTGTCTTCCCAGAGGGGGGAGAGAGACCGGAGTTTTTGAACGACTTTTGGGATGATGTGGACGGCTTGACGGACTTCTTCTTCCGTATTGAACTGTCCTAAAGAAAACCGCACAGCGCCCTGAGCGATGTTGCCCGGCACACCGATCGCTCGCAAGACGTGAGAAGCTTTCGTGGAGCCGGAGGCGCAAGCCGATCCCGTGGAAACGGCGATTCCTTCCAAATCAAGCATCACCACGCAGCCTTCCCCTTCCACATACTCAAAACTGAAATTGCTGGTGCCGGGAATTCTGTGGTGAACGTCCCCATTCAACCGGATACAGGGAACTTTCTCAATCAGCCCTTTTTCCAGTTGGTCACGGAGTGAAGCCACGCGGGCGGACTCTTCCGTCATCCCTTTCTCAGCCAGATCGCAAGCCACGCCGCATCCTACGATCCCCATCACATTTTCCGTGCCTGCCCGCCGATTTTTTTCGTGGTGCCCATGAAAGAGAGGGTGCAGTCTCGTTCCTTTTCGGATATAGAGCGCGCCCACGCCTTTAGGCCCATAAATTTTGTGCGCGGAAAGAGAAAGTAGATCCACGTTTAGGTCGTTCACTTTAGTCGGTATTTTCCCCACGGTCTGAATCGCGTCGGTATGAAACGGAACCCCGCTCTCGCGGCAGATGCGTCCAATCTCCGCGATCGGTTGGATCGTGCCGATTTCGTTGTTCGCGTGCATCACGCTGACAAGAATTGTGTCCGGACGGATCGCTTTCCGCACCTCATCCGGATCCACGATCCCGGATATCCCTACGGGCAAAAACGTGACCTCCCATCCCATCTTCTGCAGGTACTCGCAGCAAAAGAGAACCGTATCGTGTTCGATGGAAGTGGTGATGATATGCGCTCCCTTTTTTCTTTCTTTGGCGGAGAATGCCACCCCTTTGATTGCGGTGGTGTCCGATTCCGAACCGCAGGAAGTGAACACAATCTCGTCCGGTATTGCGCCTAAAAGGCGCGCCACTTTTTCCCGGGACTCTTCCACCGCTTTGCGTGTGACCT
>JACPSV010000042.1 GCA_016193115.1 Elusimicrobiota bacterium | reverse complement strand
TCTCCCGGGTGAAGACACTCAAATAGGCTGCGCCATTCTTCGTATCCACCTTTGTCATATTGGGAACAAAATTTAGGACGGTCATCCCTTTCTCCGTGAGTTTCTTTTCCATCCCTGCCGAGTGGAACCCGCCTGTGACTAGCAGGGTGAGTTGGGCGTCCGTTTTCTCCACCTGCTTCAAGAGATTTCCGGTCATCGCTTCATCCCGCAATTTAGCTTCTTGGTAGAAATTCTTAAAAGGCGTGAGGTTGGGGAGAGCGGGACTTAGGATGACGTCCCATTTGAGCGCAGCGTACTCTTCCCACTCATTGGGGGCGAGAGAAAATTCTGTGAGTTTTTTGGTGAGAGAAATCTGTTTCGACTTGGCGAGCAAATGTTTTTCTTCTTGGGTTCTGGCCAGTTTCTTGTATCTTTCGTTTTCCAACTCTCGTATCTCGTTAAAGAGATTCCCGGAATCAATGGAATCGGAAAGGAGAACATATTGGATGTACCTGTCCATGGCTGGGTATTGAGATAAGAAAACGTTCTTTTCTTTGCAAATGTCACGAAGGAAGGAATAGTAATCCCCATACTGAATTTGGTTGGAACGGAAAGCAAGAGTGTAGCGAGTGAGGTCTTGAATTTGAGTTGGGCTTAAAGTCTTAACCAGAGAATAGATGAGAGATGCCCTCTCTTTCTCCACTTGATTGAAGTCCAGGGTCTTCTCCATGCGGGAGGCTTTGAGGAATTTAGAAATGTTTGGGACGTTCAAAGACTGCGGACTCTTGCTCAATTTCTCCAGCCAATCTCCCAATTTTATTTCTCCTGTCTCGTATTGGTTCTTACAGGAGTCGAACTCTTTAAGTTCTGGGTCGAAGACGTTTTGTTTCTCCTGTTCTAATGCGGCCATCATTTTGGAGATTTCTTGAGAGCAGGATTGCATCAGAGGTACGGACTGCCTGTAAGCTTCTACGTTGGCATCGTAGTGGGAAGAGTCGTCCACCCCGACAAAAGGAGGAATCGTGTGGGGCGAACTGTAAGCGGTATGCACCGCGCCGGAAATTTTGTTTTGCCTGAGCAAATAATCTGCGACTTTACGGATAGCTTCCTGGTGAGGAAAATTGCGGAATCGGGTGAAATCCATGGGCTCAAAGGCGCCTTCTAAAGCCACGAGATCCACTTGACCGGAATGGATCAATTCTTGGACGGACTTGCCGATATTCTTCTGCACCTCCGGGTTTAAGTGAACGTCCTGGATATGGAGGACGATTTTCTCTTGGGTGTTCTCGCCTTTCTTTGTTGCGGGCGTCGTGATCTTGCGCAGGGTGCCGAAGGAGTTGAGGGAAGAGACCAAAGGCAGAATTTTTTCTAGTGCGGGAGAGATCTCCACGCCTTTGAGAATTTGAGAATTGCGAGAGGATGTCGCAATTTCGGATACGGAAAAATCTTGAAGTGAAGAGGGGATGTTGAGAGCAGAGGCCTGAGAAAAAGGAAGACTCGCTAAAGTGATGGCGCCATCGGAACTCTTTTTGTTCTGTTTCTCGATGTAAGATTTTCTTTCGGACCAAAGGTTGGCTTCTGCAAAAGGGGCTGAGATTGTGGAATAGAGAAACGCGGAGAAGATCCCGAGGGAGACCGCTTTTTGAAACGTCGAAGTAGGATTGGGACACGCGCGCGCCATAATCGCGTCCATTATAAGCAAAATTAGTCGAACTTTTCTTCAACTTTCCGTAACATTTTTGTAACAATTCCTATTGACAAATGTATATTTTAGAAATATACTATTTCAGTGAGAATTCTTCCGGATGTCCTTGTTTTCGATTGGGATGAGGGGAATAAGGACAAAAACTTCATCTTTCACCGGGTTACAAACCAGGAAGCGGAAGAGGTGTTCTTTAGCAAACCGAATTTTATTTTTGAGGATATTAAGCATTCCCTTTCGGAGAGGCGGTACATGGTTTGGGGCGCTACGACCAGAAAACGAACACTGGCAGTCTTTTTCACAATCAGAAAAGATAAGATTCGAATAATCTCTGCCCGGGATATGCATAGGAAAGAAAGGAGGGAGTATGAAAAGATTAAAGGACATACCGAGATTTAAGAGCGAAGATAAGGAAAGGGAGTTTTGGGGCAAGGCCGACAGCTCAGAATATTTCGATTGGAAAAAGGCCGAGAGAGCGCTGTTTCCTAACTTAAAACCAACAACGCAAGCAATATCATTGAGAATTCCGAAGTATCTTCTGGCGCGTATCAAGGAGTTGGCCAATTCCAAAGATGTTCCATATCAATCCTTAATAAAAGTGTTTCTAGCGGACAGAGTGAAACGAGAGCTAACATTTCAACCTAGAGTGTGAGTAAGCATTTGCCGACGATGACTTGACAACTCTAGGCGTGGGTGTTACAATCTAGGCCACACCATCCGTTGTAGGGGAACCCAGCTTGAGGTTCCACTTTTTTTCGTTTCTTGACACACTATATATAGACAGTTTGCGGGCGTGTAGCCCAATATATTGATATGAGATGCCCTTTCTGCAATCATTCGGATGACGCCGTTTTGGATTCCAGGCCGCTGGATTCTGCCAGCGTGGTGCGCCGCAGGCGCATGTGCAAAATTTGTCAAAAGCGGTTCACGACTTATGAGCGGTTGGAAGAAATGCCTTTGATGGTGGTCAAATCGGATCAGAGGCGGGAACCCTACGACCGTAACAAATTGCGGGAAGGCATTTTGCGCGCCTGCGAGAAAAGGCCGATTTCCATGGATACGATTGACCTGATCGTGGCGGAAGTTGAGTACTCACTGAAAGACTATGTGATGGAGATATCTTCCCGGGCGATCGGAGAGAAAGTTTTGGAAAAACTGTTGGAAATTGATCAGGTCGCCTATGTGCGATTTGCCTCGGTGTATAAAAATTTTTCCGATGTAGATTCCTTTCTAAAAGAATTTGGAAAACTCGAAATTCAAACCCAAAAACAATCTGCCAGAAACCGCAAAAAAGAAGGCGTCTCTGCGATCCGCCGGAGGAAAGCAGCGTGACCCTTCATCTAAGGGGGTAGTGTATGAGCCAATCCGTCGAGAACGGTGTGGGGTCTGACCAACAGGAGCCGCAGGCAGGGAAGAAAGAGTTTGAAACCAACCCTTCGGAAGAATATATTTTAGCGCCGGCTCCTCTCACCAAAGAGACCAGCGATTTCTTCAATAACGACTCTCTGCGCAGCCGCGTCTTTTTGGATAAGTACGCTTTGAGAGATAAAACCGGACGGGTGGTGGAAAAAACTCCCGTAGAAATGTGGCAACGAGTGGCCCGGGAACTCGCTTCCGTTGAGCCCAACGATTCTCTCAAGAGCGAGTGGCAGGAACGGTTTTACTGGCTTCTATCGGATTTTAGATTTATTCCCGGCGGCAGAATCCTTTTTGGCGCCGGTAACCCGCGCAATGTGACCCTTTTGAATTGTTACGTGATCCCTGTCCGGCAGGACTGCTTGGAATCCATTTTTGACTGGATGAAAGAGGCGGCGCGAACCTACTCCTTTGGCGGCGGAGTGGGAACCGACATCTCGATCTTGCGTCCTAAGGGAGCGCGCGTGAACAACGCGGCCCTGACCAGCACGGGATCGGTCTCTTTTATGGATCTCTTTTCCTTAACGACCGGCACGATCGGCCAGTCTGGCCGGCGCGGAGCTTTGATGATCACCATCCGCGATTCTCACCCGGACATCCTGAACTTTATGAGAGTGAAACGGGATCTGCGTACCGTTCGGTTCGCAAATATCTCCGTCCGTGTTTCCGACGCCCTCATGCGGGCAGTGGAAAAGGACGAAGATTTTGACCTCTCGTTTGAAAACGAGAAAGTGAAGTTCCATCGC
>JACPSV010000041.1 GCA_016193115.1 Elusimicrobiota bacterium | reverse complement strand
AAAAATTTCAAAATGACGACGCTTTAGTCAGCGTTCTGGGCGGCAAAGGAGGACGCCTGAGCATCGCCGGCGGCGCGGGCCATGATGGAAATTCCGGCGCAGTCCACTACAACCAAAGGCCTTCCGTCCCCATACTCCTTTCCCCTCTGACTCAATCTACGACGGTACAACCTTTGTTTCGATGGCAAGAAAGTCAGGATACGGAAGGAACTACATCCTTTACTTATCAATTACAAGTCTCTTTTGATGGAGAAATTTATTCCCATTGGAGCGATCCCTGGGTTGTGATTGCGGACACGGTTGCGCCCGTGGGAGGTTTTATAGATTTCGTGTCCGCAGAGATCACTTCCTGTACGGTGAATCTGCAGAATGCGGCAGATCCCAACGGCGAAATTCATTTTCAACCTTTCCTGATAGAAGTTTCCTCATCGGCCGGTTTCGCGGGAAAAACAGATTCCTCCGGCTGGCAAAAGGATAGGGTCTGGAAAGTTATTGGTCTCTCAGCCAACACCACCTATTATTTCAGATCCAAAACAAGAGATTCCGTCCTGAACGAAAGCGACTGGAGCCCAACACGGTTACAAGTCACCGAAGTCAGCCCAGTTCCAGATATTACCGTTAGCCGTGTGGGTGTTTCTAGCTGTACCCTCTCGTGGGGGAAAAGTTTTCCGGAGAATCCATCTCAAACAATCTACGAAATCCAGTTTTCGAGCGCCGGCTTTCAAATGGAAAATCTCATTGTTTCAACCCATGCAACCGCAGGATCGGGATGGATCGCGCTGGAAGGACTTCTGCCCAATCGAAATTATCACGGCCGCCTAGTGGCAAAAAACTGGCAAGGTTCGGCTTCCGTATCCGCTACTTTTTCTACAGTAACCCTAGCCAGGCCTCCGGCCTCCGTACAGGTCTCTTTGCTCGGATCCACTTCCATTCAAATGACGCAGGGCGGTTCCGATAACCCGGACGGCACCGCCTACCTGTCCCAAGTTTCCACGTCTTCGGACTTCTCTTTTATCTATTCCAGTTCTCTGACGCAAAACATTTCTCTGGTCCATGATTCTTTACAACCGAACAGCCCCTACTTCTTGAGAGTCTCTGCCAGAAACCAAAGTGGCAGGGACCATTTTTCTCAAATTTGGAGTTTCCAGACATTGCCTTCCCTGCCTTCGCTGTTAAGGTTCAGTTCCGTCACCGCAGAATCTCTAGAAGTGCAGTGGGAAGAAAATAAAAACCCTCCTAACACAGAATATCGTCTGGAAATCTCAACCTCGAAAAGTGATCCGGAAACCCAGAATTTTGGTTCCTGGCAAAAAGAAAAGAGCTCCGTTTATCGCTCACTTTCCGCCAACACCACCTACTGGATTAGGCTTAAATCAAAAAATTCATTCCAACAAGAGACCGATTTCATTCCTTATGAACCCGTTGTGACTCTTTCCCTGACTCCTCCCCCGCCTCAAATTGTCTCCGGTTATGATGAGAAGTTGGGATACTACATGAGAATTTTTCCATCCGTTGGAAAAAACCATCCCCATACGGAACTGGCTATCCAAAACATAACCAACGGAGAATACTTACAAGGCGACGGCACCACCGCGTCCGAACCAGTCTGGAAAAGTCAGATGGATTGGACGGCCTCCTTTGCAGCCAACGTTGACAGCGTTTTGGCAGGATTGGAAACGTACCGATACCGCGTCTGGTCGCAAAACTTCGCGCAGATAGTGAATCCACAACCTTCCCAGATTGCCAGTGAAATAACCCCGCCGGAAGAGACCAGTGTACCCATCGTCCAGGAATTGGAGAAGAGTCGCTTAGAAGTCAAAATACGTTTTGTGCAAGGCGCTTCTCGATACTGGATCTATTGCGCGACGTCGCCAACGATCCCCGCCCAGAACTACATTCACATTGGAACTGTGACCCCATCCGAAACCTCGTTCCAGGATGACGTGGATGGAATCTTTCTGGATCCTCCCTCAGTTTCTACCCCAGTATTCTCAGCCAGCTCTATCACATTTTCATGGACTGTTCCAAAACTATCGCCAAGCACGCCGCGTTATTACAGGGTTTCCGCCGTAGACAACCGAGACCGCGAGGGGGTGAAAAGCGGGGTGGGTTTGGGAAACTCACAAGTCTCGCCCATCGTCACGGAGTATGGAATTTACCGGAACAATCTCTTCCTCACTTCTACAACCGCTCTAGTCCATGTGGATACGCAAACCACTCCAGGGGTTCCCTATCGTTACTCTGTCGTCGCAAAATCCAACGAGAACAGAATGAGTCCACCGGGTTATGCTTCTCTTTTTGGAGGTATTCCCATTCCAGAGAAACCCTCTTTCCGTTCCCCTCCCAAATTCTCGCCCATAAAATTGGAGATTCAGTGGGGGGACGGCGGCAACCCGCCAGGGACTTCTTACGAATTGGATGTAAAAAATTGGTCCGCCATGTACGGCGCGTTGACGCCTGAGGCCACCGGTTTTACCATCCTAACAACCAGTTTAAGCGTAACACTTCCCGCCTTAACTCCCGGTAACACTTACTACCTACAAGTCCGAGCAAAAAGCCCGGACGGGATATATGGCCCTTATTGCGATCTGGGTAGCGTAGTCGCGCCTCTTCTCTCCATTAGCTCAAAGATGGATCCACTTCAAAAAAATAGCGCCAACGAAATTCAGAATGTAACCGCGGGCCCAAACCCGTGGGAACCTGCCCGAAAACAATTCTTGTCCATTTACCACCTTCCCGCCAATTCTCAGATCCATATTTATGGAGTCACAGGCCAGAAAGTCTCTACATTAAACGATCCGGATCCTGGCGGCGTTTTGCGATGGAACGGCACAAATCAGAACGGAGAACCTTTAGCCAGCGGAGTTTATTTCTTATATGTGAGGGATGGCGCCAACTCCAAACGTATTTCCCTAACACTTGTGCGATGAAAAAATCTATTGAAATATTTTCAAAAGTCTTTTGTTCTGAGATCTGTTGTAAAAGACCATTTTTTTCCTCGTCATTCCCGCGAAAGCGGGAATCCAGAGAAAAAATTCCGCTGCTAGATTCCCGCTTTCGCGGGCAGGAGGAGACGAAGTCTCACTCTCGTCCTTTAGGGAATGACGAGAAAAATTCTCATTTCATAACAGTCACTTCTATAGCGAAGCCAAAAAATATCTTACTTTTTTGCGCATGGCTACTATTGAATGTTCAACTCCTCTTTGCAACCGGCGCAGGCACAAAAGGCGCGGCTATTCTTTTACTTCGAAACAACTCTAAATTGGAATCTCTGGCCGGCGCGGGCGTTGCCCGGAATCAAGATATTTCTTTCTTAAGTCTCAATCCAGCCAGCGTTTCCGGTCTTAATGAGAGCGAAACTCTTTTCTCGCAAGGCTCTTTTTGGGAGGACCCTGTCCGCTTTTCATGCCTCGCTTACGCACAGCCAACCCGGTGGGGAACTCTGGCTCTGGACTATTCGGCTTTGAACTATGGCGAGTTTAACAGGACAGACGAGAATGGGGAGACAACAGGATCCCAAAATCCCAAAGACACCGTTATCTCAATGGCTTGGTCCACAAACCGCAAGTTTTCAGCTCATAAAAGTTGGGATTTTGGAGGTTCGATACGTTACTTAAGGTCGGATCTAGTCTCACAATCGGCTAGTCTTGCCTCCTACAACTTTGGAGTCAACTACAGAACTCCCAGGGAAGGAGTCCTTTTAGGTTTTGCCCTCGACCATATGGGACCCCCCATACAATACAGCGGAGACTCTTTTCCTCTGCCCACAATTTTCCGGGTGGGAATTGGACAGGAGGGGGAAGAGTTCTCTGCTCTATCCGCGCAATTACGGTATGCTCTGGATTTCAATTCTCATTTAGACGGCTCCACCAGTTGGTCTGCGGGCACAGAAATTTCACTGCTAAAATTATTGAGTTTCAGGTTAGGGTACTCCGGAGAGGAGGACATAGAGGAGAGGTTCCGCTATGGTCTGGGAATTGGTTGGGAAGGAACCGAACTGGGCTACTCTGCATCGCCTTCAGGCGATCTGGGCTACAAACATATGGTGACGCTTCAAATACGGTTTGGATCGGGACTAAAAAATTTCATCCAACTTTTCTCAGCGACCCGACAACCTCAAACTGTAGAACTGGCAACTATCCAGACAACCCCAACACAGGAAGAAAGAATGATCGCGAATCTCTCACCTACTCATTCTACATTGAAACCAAAAAATGTCCCTATCCTTTCGACTGTCGGCAAAGTCAAAACCAAAACTGATCCGCAACTGAATCTCACTTACAAACAAGCTTTGAGATACATGAAAAATAGAAATCTAGACGGCGCCATTCGTCTGCTTAAAAGAATATATGACCAAGACAAAAATTTTGAGGATGTTTCCAAAAAGATACTCTCCTGCTATCAAGGAAGGATTGTGCGACACTATTCCAACCGCCGGTACCGGGAAGCGCGAGACGACATTGAAGAGGCATTAAAAATTGATCCCGCCAATCCGCGTCTCAAAGCGTACCAAAAAACTACAGAGCAAATGCTATCCAAGCAGGAATCCAAAAGAGTAGAAAATACAAACAGATTTTATGAGTAAGCGTTCAGCGCAAGACCGTCATTCCCGCGAAA
>JACPSV010000168.1 GCA_016193115.1 Elusimicrobiota bacterium | reverse complement strand
GGCGCTCCGCCCTCGCCTACCTCGTCCAAGCGTAATGGTAAGCCACCGTCATTCCCGCCCCCCTCCGTCATTCCCGCGAAAGCGGGAATCTAGTCGGCGGAAAATCCGTACTGGATTCCCGCTTTCGCGGGAATGACGAACTTACTAAATCAGAGGCCGGCGTTTTTGAAGATGGCGGCGGTGTGGCGGAGAAAGTAGGCGGGGTCGAAACAGTTTTGAATGAGGTCTGGTTTAAGGATGGACCGGATTTCAGGATCGTTTAGGACGAGTTTCTTGAAATCCTGGTTTTGGGTCCAGGCTCTTTGGGCCAAATTCTGGACAATTCGGTAAGCGTTGTCACGGGACAACTTTTTTCCGCCCCTGTTTAGCAATTCAATCATCAGCCTTTGAGAAGCGAGCATCCAAAAAGTTGTTTTCATGTTCTCCTGCATCTTTTCCGGACGCACGGTTAAACCGCTTAAGACCTGAATCATGCGATGGATCATGAAGTCCAAAAGAATCGTGGCGTCGGGAAGAATGACTCTCTCCACCGAGGAGTGGGAGATGTCCCTCTCGTGCCAGAGGGCCACATTCTCAAGAGCAGCCTGCGCGTAAGAACGCATCAAACGCGCCAAACCGCAGACATTCTCGCAGGCGATGGGGTTCCTCTTGTGCGGCATGGCGGAAGATCCTCTCTGCCCTTCCGTAAACGGTTCTTCCGCTTCTTGCACTTCCGTTCTTTGCAGATGGCGAATCTCCAACGCCATTCTCTCCAACGCGCTGGCAACCACCGCCAGCAAGGAAACATATTCCGCATGGCGGTCCCTGGGAACGATTTGAGTGGAGACGGGTTCCACATCCAGATGGAGCTGTTTGCAAACGTACTGTTCCACAAAAGGTTCTATGTGCGCGTAGGTTCCTACCGCTCCGGAAATTTTGCCGACCGCCACGATCTCTCTGGCCCGCTTCAACCTTTCCTGATCCCGTTTAAGCTCGCAATACCATCCAGCCAGCTTAATTCCAAATGTGATCGGTTCCGCGTGTACCCCGTGGGTCCGTCCCACCATCACGGTCTGTTTGTGTTGGCGGGCTAACTGCGCGACCGTCCCTCTTAAAGTCTCCAACCCTTCCTGCAGGAGCGCTGTGGCTTCTACAAGCTGGATAGAAAGGGCGGTATCCAAAACGTCGGAAGAGGTCATGCCTAAATGCAAATGCCTAGCCGCTTTGCCCACGGATCTCTCTACTTGAGTGAGGAACGCGATCACGTCATGTTTGACCACTTTTTCAATGCGGGCGATCTCTTCAATGTCAATTTTCGCCCGTTTTTTGATCGTTTTGACGTCCGACATGGGAACTTTGCCTCGCAAAGCCAAGGCTTCACAAGCTAAAATTTCAACTTGCAACATCTTTTCTAGACGGTTCTGATCCGTCCAAATTCCGACCATCTCCGGTCTGCTATATCGAGATATCATTTGAACACCACTCCTGAGATATTGTTTTTCACCGTTCCCAACAAGTACGCCTCTTTGAGAAATTTGATGATCTTGAAAACAAAACTTTTCTCTACCGTCAACACTAAACCGATCCCCATGTTGAACGTGCGAAACATTTCTTCTTCCGGGACGCGCCCTTTTACCTGAATCTTATTAAAAATGGGCAGCTTAGGCCAATTTCCAAATTTTATTTCTACCCCCACCCCTTTGGAAAACATGCGCGGGATATTCTCGTACCAGCCGCCGCCCGTAACGTGGGCAATCCCTTTCACGCCGCGTCCTAAAGGAGAATCGAGAAGCGAGAGTATTTTCTTGACGTAGAGATGCGTCGGAGCCAGCAGCTCTTTGCCATAAGCGCGCAATTCCCGCTCGGAGAACACTTTGCGGATCAGGGAGTATCCGTTCGAGTGCGGCCCGCTGGAAGGAAGGCCGATCACCATGTCCCCTTCCCGGATATTTTTCTTGGGCAGAATGGTTTTCTTCTGGGCCAATCCGACGGCAAAACCCGCCAGATCGTATTCCCCTGCCGCGTAGAATCCCGGCATCTCTGCTGTCTCTCCGCCCAACAAAACACATTCCGACTCTTCGCACCCTCTCTGAATGCCGCGAATCACTTCTTCCGCTTTGCGAACGTCCAGTTTTCCGCAAGCAAAATAGTCCAGAAAAAAAAGCGGACGCGCTCCCGTACAAATCAGGTCGTTGACGTTCATCGCAACCAGATCAATCCCCACCGTGTCGT
>JACPSV010000167.1 GCA_016193115.1 Elusimicrobiota bacterium | reverse complement strand
TCATGTTCTCGTCCGAGGATCCACAACATCTCTTAAACCCTCGCCTAAAAGGTTAAATGCCAATACCGTGACCAATATTGCCAGTCCCGGAAAGAGGGAGAGCCACCAAGCGAAATGGATGTAATCTTTGCCCGTCGTCAATATATTTCCCCAAGAAGGCGTGGGCGGCTGGACGCCTAACCCAAGGAATGAAAGGGACGATTCCGCGAGGATCGCGTTTCCCACGCCCAACGTGGCGCTCACAAGGATGGGCGCGATGACGTTGGGTAGAATGTGTGTCAACAATATTTTAGAGGAGGGAAGACCCAGAGCCTTGGCGGCCAAAATATACTCGCGTTCTTTGAGTGAAAGCGTTTCTCCCCTGACCAATCGCGCCAGTCCCGGCCAGGATGTGATTCCTATGATCGCCATCACGTTCAGTATGTTGGGCTCTAAGAACGCGATCACCATGAGGATCAGAAAAAATGTCGGGAAACAGAGTAGAACGTCCACGGTTCTCATGAGAAGAGAGTCCACCCATCGGTTACCGTACCCCGCGATCAATCCAATCAACGTGCCAAAACTGGTGGCGATAGCGACCGCAACCAGTCCCACCAATAGAGATATTCTCGTTCCGTAAACTAAACGGGTATAGAGATCCCGTCCCAAATCGTCCGTGCCGCACCAGTGGCGTATCGAGGGAGGTTGCAGACGCTCTTCCAAATTTTGGTCTAAAGGGGTATATGAAGAAATCCAAGGAGAAGCCACCGCGACAATCATCAGAAATAAAATCAGGAGAAGCCCAGAAAGCGCCAGATTGTGGCGCAACAATTTTTTGCAGTAGAAAGAAATCATATTTAGCGGTACCGGATCCGCGGATCCGCGAAGGCGTAAAGGATATCCGCGAGAAGGTTCCCCAGCAACGTTAAGAAAGCAACGATCGTTCCAATTCCCATGAGAACGGGATAGTCGCGGGACATGATGGCGTCATATCCCAGCCGTCCCATGCCGGGGTAAGCGAATATCGTCTCAAAAATGAAGCTTCCCCCAATTAACTCCGGCAACATCAATCCCATCAGGGTAATGACGGGGATCAACGCGTTTCTAAACGCGTGATGGAACAGGACATTTCTTTCCGGGACTCCTTTAGCGCGGGCCGTGCGGATATAATCCTGATGCAACACTTCCAACATGGCGGAACGGCTGTAACGGGTGAGCGCGGCTAACCCCGTAAGCGCCATGACAGTGACCGGAAGCGCCAAGTGACGCAAGAGGTCAATCCCTTTTTCTAAGGGCGAAAGTTCCGCGAAATTGAGAGAATGAAGTCCTGAGATGGGCACGATTCCCAGTTTTAGTCCAAACCCAATCATTAAGAGCAGAGCAATCCAAAACGTGGGCGCGGAAAACCCGATATAGACAAAAAGAGTCGTGCCTTTATCGAAGAGCGAGCTCCGTTTGGCGGCGGAGCTGATTCCCAGAAACAGAGCGGCGGCAAATATCAGAGAGAGAGACAACAAATTGAGAAGAAGCGATGCCGGCAGCCTCTCTTTGATTTTTTGAATCACAGGGCGGTCATCTTTGAAGGAGCGTCCGAAATCGAGCTGAACCACTCTCTTCAACCAATTCCAATATTGAACAGTCCAAGGTTTGTTGAGCCCGTACAGTTCAATCAATCTCTCTTTAGATTCGGCTGTCATTTTGACGTTCAGGTCGGTCAGGACGTCCGTCGGTTTTCCGGGCGAGATCTGCATGACCAAAAACGTGAGCAACGTGATCCCAAAGAGAAGCGGGATCATCAACCCAATTCTGCGCAGAAGATACTGTATCATTGCGGGCTCATCATGGGGTATCGGACTTGGTTGCGCGGGACGTACCACTCGTCAAAGTTCCAGCCGAACCCAAAGCTGGAAATGGGCACGACTTTGGGTCCCACAAACCTTTCCTGGACGACGGGAAGAAAGTCCGGGTAGTAGAGAAAAATATAAGGGATATCGTCGTGGATGAGAGCATGAACCTTTTGGTAAATTTGTTTTCTCTTTTCTAAATTGAAACTGCGTCTGCCTTCTTCCAAGAGGCGGTCTACTTCCGGATTATCGTAGGAGACGAAATTATATTGTCCGTCTTTCTTCTGGGAAGAATGCCAGATGTTGTAGATATCCGGATCCGGCGAGAGCGCCCATCCCAATATCACCGCTTCGAACTGACGTTTGTCTATGAAATTTTTAATGAACGTGGACCATTCCACAATCCGGATTTGCATTTTGATCCCAATTTTCTTTAACTGCTGCTGCAAGATTTCCGCGGTTAAAGATCGCAGTTTGTTTCCTTGATTGGTGATGAGCGTGAATTGGAACGGCCGTCCGTTTTTGTCCAATATCCCGTCCCCATTGGTGTCTGCCCACCCTTCTTCGGAGAGTATTTTTTTAGAGAGTTCCGGCAAATACTCAAAATCTTTTACCTCCGGATTAAATGACCATGAGAGCGGCAGGAATGGGCCTGTAGCGGACTGGCCCATTCCCAGAAGCACCCCATTTACGAGCGCTTTCTTATCAATGGCGTGCGCAATGGCCAGGCGGACTCTTTTTTCCTGGAAGAGAGGATTTTTAAGGTTAAATCCAAAGTAACTGTAAGCGCCGCGCGGAAACCGGAACCGTTTGTACCCATCAAAGAATTCTTCATAAGCGCGGTATTGGTCTGGGGTGAGTACCATGGTGTCAATCGTCTTATTCCTCAGCTCTAAGAACTCGACCGCGTTGTCGGGAATGATTCTAAAGACGTAACGCGCGATATGAGGCTTGCCGCCAAAATAGTTGGGATTGGATTCTAAGACGATTTTCTCGTCCACTTTCCACTCTTTGAACCGGTACGGACCCGTCCCAATCGGACGCTTATTGGCGGGGTGTTCGTTGAACGCCTTCCCTTTTGCGTCCGCAAAAACGTGCCGAGGGACAATCCCCATACCCCACGATTCCAGAGCAGGCACAAAAGGTTCTTTATAGGTGATTCGGAGTGTGTGCGGGTCCAGTACTTCAAACTTTTTGACTTTATCGAAGTTGGAAGAGTAAGGCGTTTTAACTTCCGGATCTACCAACCGTTCGTACGTGTAGAGAACGTCTTCGGCGGTGAAAGGATGCCCGTCGTGCCAGAAGACATTGTGTTTGAGATGAAACCTGAATGTCAGCCCGTCTTTAGAGATGTCCCAACTCTCAGCCAGATCGCCAATCAGTTGTATCTGGGAATCGTATTTGACCAGTCCATTAAACACCATCCCATTGATCGCCCCGGAAGCGTTGTCGGAAGCAAGTATGGGATTAAGATAGGAAGCGTCCCCAATGGAACTTTCGATAAACGTGTCATCAAAAGCCGGTTCGCTCCCTTGGGCTGTCTCCACACGCGCCGTTTCCGTCCGGCACCCCAGAAATGACGAAAGAATGAGGGCGAGAGTGAGGGGGCGCGTCAAATGGCGGTGGTGACGAGTGTTTCTGTGGAAGTAACCCCGGGAATGGACCGCAACTTGTTCACAACCACGTTGGTCATGGACGGCAGATCGTCCGCTTCGATGTCACAAATTAAATCCCAACGGCCGTAAACTCCGGAGACGTGCGAAACCCCTTTTGTGTCTTTGATCTTAGACAACGCGCTTTTTTCTTTGCCGGAAGAGAGACGGATAAGAACAACTCCTGTCACCATTTGTGTTACCTCCTTGAACTAGAAATACTTCGAGAAGAAAATATGGGCGATACCTCCCGCCAAAGGCGGGAAAAGAAGGGACGAGAGCAATCGGAACACCATAAACTTTGGGCTAATGAGCGCAGATTCTATAGGCAGACGCGCCACAGCCCACAAAGACCACGCCGTGACGTAGGCGACCAATGTGCCCAACCCCGCTCCGGCTTGATGAAGGGCCGCGACAATCGGGAAGCTGGTGTAAGGTCCTCCCGGCGTCATGGCTCCCACTAAACATCCTAACCAGATCCCTTTCCAACCGGACTCTTTTCCCAACCAGCGCGCGATCGCCTCTTTGGGAACAAGCGTTTGCACAAGACCGGATATAGCGAATGCGAGAATCAGAATTGGGAATATTTTCAGGAGTAGTCCCATCCCCTGTTTCCACCCAACGATCATTAAAGAGGGGTCATGCCTGTGCGCAACCCAGGAAAGGACCAAAACGATAAAACCAAAAATCCAGCCAATGCCGTTCATCTATTTATACACCGATTCCCATCCCACCCGTTCCAGTTCCTTCCGTTTTGTCCTCGTCTTTTATTTCTTTCGCCTTAAAATAAGCTTGCGTAATCGCGTACGCCCACAGGCCTAAGAAAGTAAAGCTGATGAGGTTTAGGACATGGCTATCTTTCTTAATCGCCGCCAACACTTTCGCCTGAATCCATTCCGGCGAGGGCGTTTGTCCTCCCAACGCTTTGATTTCCGGCCCAATCTGAGCCATTAGCCAGATCAACGGCATGAGGAAAAGGATTGAAGAAATAAGAAGCAAGAGAACGCCCTTCTTAGTTTCACGGTTATAGATTTGGCCGAGTCCAGGCCCAATGAAAGAAAGAAAAACGCTGAGTAGAATACGTTTCATAAGATGGAAACTCCCGAATTTTTCCAATCCAAGATTTCTTTCAAACTCAGACAATTAAGAATATCTTCTTTTCTCAACCAGGCGCGTCTGGCAGTGGCCACTGCGTAGGTCATGTAATCCAATTGGGATGTAGAGTGAGCATCGGTTGTAAGAACGATGGGAACGCCCAGTCCTTTCGCGGATTGGGCGTAGCTATCGTACAAATCTAACCTCTGCGGTTGTCCGTTAATTTCCATGGCTGTCTGTGTTTTAGCGGCCGCGTCTAAAATTCTTTGGAGTTGAATCGGATAGGGCTCCCGGCTGCCGAGCAGTCTTCCTGTCAGATGCCCAACGATATCCACGTACGGGTTCCCCATCGCTTTCACAATTCTTTCCGTCAGTTTTTCTTCCCCTTGACTAAAACCGGTGTGGACGGAGGCGACAACGAAATCAATTTCCTTCAAGATGTCATCGGCATAGTCCATCGTTCCATCGCTGAGAATGTCCACTTCCGAACCCAGGAGCACATTAAAATTGTTCCACTTCTGGTTCAGGATTTCAATCTCTTTTTTCTTTTTCCAAAGAGTTTCCGGATCCAGCCCGCGCGCCACTTTCAAGGATTGGGAGTGATCCGCGCTCACGAACCATTCCCACCCCTTTTCTTTCGCTTTCTGAGCCATTTCTTCCAAGGAGTGGGTTCCGTCCGAAAGTTTGGTGTGGTTATGAAAATCGCCGCGAATATCTTTTTCTTCAATCAGTTTAGGCAATTTCTTCGTTTGAGCGGCCTCAATTTCTCCCCGGTTTTCTCTCAGTTCAGGCGGAACAAATTCCAAACCCAACTTTTTGTATATCTCCTCTTCCGTTTTTCCGGCCACGCTCTTCTTCTTGTCATCATTGTGGTAAAGTCCGTATTCGTTGATCGTCAACCCTTTTTTGAGAGCCAGTTCCCGCAGAGCCACATTATGTTCTTTGGATCCCGTAAAGTATTGGAGAGCCGCGCCGAACGATTCTTTGGGAACCACTCTCAAATCGCATTGCACGCCTCGATCCAGAAGCACGCTAGCTTTTGTGGATCCCTCCGCCAGCACCCGTTTCACTTCTTTCCGATGAGTGAAAGCATGAATCACTTCTTCCGGTTTTTCCGATACAGTCAGGAAATCTAAGTCGCCAACCGTCTCTTTCCATCGCCGCAGGGATCCGGCCGGAACGATTTTTTCCAGAGAGCGGCATTGCTGGCTTAAGGTTTTTACTATTTCCTGAGAGATACGGAGGGCTTCATCCAAGAGCATCCTTTTAGAAAACTGGTCTTTCAGGGAAATCCCTTTCAGGATATTCTCTTCAATTTTAGCGCCAAACCCTTCCAAATCTTTGAGCCACCCTTTTTGAGCCGCTTCTTTCAATTTTTCCACGGAATCAATCTTTAGTTTCTGAAAAAGGATCCGAGTCCGTTTTGGACCCATACCCGAAATCTGCATCATTTCCAGAATTCCGGAAGAATACTTTTGCTTCAAATGCTCATATTCCGCCATCTTCCCCGTGGAACAGAACTCTTTAATTTTCTCCGCAATCCCTTTACCGACGCCGGGCAATTGGGTAAGCGCGTCTTTTTGGGCAAGAGACTCCACATCTTCCGTGAGATTTTCTAAGGTCTGAGCCGCCCTGGTATAGGCGCGTATTCGGAAAGGGTTCTCCTGATCAATTTCCAGGAGGGACGAAATTTCATAGAGAACCGTCGAAATCTCTCTATTTTTCATGGTTTTTTTCCTATCACATCTAAGGTAAAACCATTTCGTCGCTGAAGCTCGGTCATGGTTTTTTTCCTATCACATCTAAGGTAAAACCATTCCGCTTATGCTCGGTCATGAGTAGACCCATTATATCAAAATAGTTGTAT